>CAYHFB010000058.1:0-12615 GCA_964355695.1 uncultured candidatus Brocadiaceae bacterium | reverse complement strand
GCTATTTCCATCTGTCCCTACGGGACAAAATGCACGTTTACAAGAAAATGGGAATACACCCTGCTTCGATAGCTTTCTTCGCACCAATGTCTTGCTACTCTTTTGGGGGGATTGGTAGACAACGGCGACTTCTCGGATATCAGCTAGTTTTTGCATCATCGCCGGAATGCTCAGGCGGATACCCTTTTGTCCGAGCTTGCGCCGCAATATGCTGAGAATCATCAAGGCCAGGACGCAGTAAAACGCATGGACGCGCAATTTCTGGTCGGTCCAGTGGAAGGTGGGTCGAAACGTCAGGAAGTGCGGGTTCTTCATGCATCGAAAGGCTTCTTCGACGTGATACTGACTGCGGTAGCCCAGGACAGTCTGCTCATCGGCCCAGTCGTCCCGGTCGGCAGGAGAATGGTCTTGCCAGGCAGGGTGGCTTGGAGTTCTTTCCATGCATCTTGGTGAAACTCGAACGATAGCTTCGGCATCCCGTTCGCCCGTTTTTCGAGTTGTGCGGTAAAGAGATACTTCTTGTGCCGGCCACGCAGGACAGTCTTCACGATTTTCTCCGTCCCATCCATCGTAGGCTTCTTGCCCCGCGTCGATGCATTGAGTCTATCTTGTTTGTGAAGTACGGTAAAGTTGCCCCTTCGGTTTGCTACAATCGTAGTCGTCTGCGTGGGCGATTGGCGAGTGAGAAATATCCTTATTTCTTATAGAGACAATGGGTAAAGTATAAGGCATAAATTGTTCTACACAGACACAAAAACCCCAAGGGTGTTTCTTTGCAGGGTGCATTCCTACTTTTTTGTTAATTTGCGCCTGCCCTCTGAAAACGGCGTTTTATCAGTAATATCCCCCACGTTGATAATACAAAAGGCGACGTCAGGCTGATGATACCGGTCTTCAGCATCCCATACACCATAAAGGTTGAAATGATAATTGCCGCTATTGCCCAATATGCCTGACCCCATTTTCTTTCCGCCAGGGCTATTCCACATAAGACCCCGTTAAAACCAAACAACCCAAGGTTCATCATGCCAATGGGGAATGAAACGGCAATGGACACGGCAACCCCAAGCGCCGTTCCCAGCGCGGCGTATAGCCCCAGCGTTCTTGATCCGACGACAATACCGGCAAGCAGTACCGCGCCTGCAACGGCGTCCTCCAGAAACATCACCTGCCCAACGCCCAGGCTCAGGGCGGAAACCGGCGATATCGTATTTACAACGGGTAGGGGGGGCGTTTGCAATGGCGCCAAGCGGAACGTTAGTAGTACCGCTATGACAATCCAGGTCGATATGATGAAAGGCGCCGTAAAGGTTGGCAACCGCCACGCGCGCCGCATGAGGTTTGTGATGATCACCGAGAGGCTGGCGCCCAGGAATGAGGCGATGAGAGAGGGTGTCGTGAGTCCAAAGAAGTAAAGGATCGCCAAGCATACAAGCGTGCTGTTGTATCCGTAAAGCCCCTGCCTGATATCGTCGCTTTTATATCTTAAAAGCAAGGCGAGTCCCGTGCCGACAAGCGCACCCACGACCGCGCCCACGCCCAGGCAGCGTGAATGGTAGAAAATCCCGGACAGGAAGAAGACGCCCGTTATCACGTTTTCAATCAAAAATACCTGGCTGACGCCCTTGAAGAATGATTCTATGAAATTTTTAACGGTCATTGATTGGGTGTGTATCGTTGAAAAACCAGGGTAAATCCCATTGGTGTTAAATTAAGGAAAGTGCTACAGGCAATCGTAAGTTGCGGTTAACACAAAATCGAATATCGAACAAGGAATAAAGAATATCGAATATCGAATGATAAAGGATATTTCCACGATAATCGCCAGCAAACTCGAAACAAAAAAAGTATTAGCGTTTAGCCCTGGTTTGTATAGCGAATCGGCGTTCCTATACCATGTCCCTTTTAATACGCCGGCAAACACCGTCGCAGAACGGCGGATTTCCCGTTAATTGACAATTGCAGATGATATATTTTCGCTTCAATATGATTTTAAACGGATGCGGCACTTTGTCTGTCCCGGTGTGTGAGCCGTCGCAAAACGGCTCCTTCTGCGACTTCCCGCACGCGCACCACAGGTAATTGCCCGGAGTCAACTCAATAGTGAGCGGTACTTGCTTGTCCATAAATTGCATTCCATGTATGTATAGGAATCTCAATGCTGTTGTAGGAGCGGGGTTTTTCCGGCCATTATTGTCGGGCTTACAACCCTGACGCCTATTCAATCAACGGCAAGGCTAACGCCTTGCACTGCGTTTTTCATACTATCGTGTAAACTATTTTAAGTCAACCCCAAATTGGTAGAATTACATTGAAACCATGAAGCCATTTGCAATACAATGGACAAATAAGGTTTGGAGGTTTACTGGTGAATGAGTAGTATCTTAATTGTTTCGGAAGGGCAGCAGGCGGTATGCGTTTGTTTGTGCGTTGCGGCAACCCCCCCCCTCCACGCGTGGAATTGGAGGGTGATGTCCCCGTTTATACCATGACTACGTTAATTCCTAATTTCGGACGGTTCAGGCTTGTGGCCTGAACCGGCGGGAAATACAAACATTTTTATAGGGCGGTAATATGAAGCGTAAGGAAGCACTTGTACAGGATTTGATGACTACCGAAGTAATCACCGTTTCGCCCACAGATACGTTATCGCTTGCCTTTTTCTTGTTCCACACCAATGCCATTCATCATCTTCCCATTGTTGAAAAAGGGAGAAAAATTGTCGGCATGGTTTCCGACTTCGATATTAAACGCATGTTGGGTCCAATTCAGAGTGAAGCGCAATTAGAAGAGCATAGCGGCTGGTACAAACAGCTAAAAGGCAAGTATGCAGGCGCTTTTGTCCGCAAGCGTGTCCCGCGTATTAAGCCGGAACTCCCGGCATCCCAGGCGGCAAAGCTCATGCTCAAGAACAATATAGGCGCCCTCCCCGTTGAAAACAAGCGTAAATTGGTTGGGATTATTACCGAGACTGATATACTCCGTGAATACATAAAACTCACTGATCAGCCAAAACCCAAGACCAAACGGGCGAAGGGATAGGTTTTTTGCGTTTCACCTACTGACGGCATCCGATACCGGATGGGAACCTCTGACAAGTGGCGCGAGACCCATCATGGAAAGATGGTGGTTGGTGAGAGGATTTGGCTGGCGGTATCGGTGAAATTCGAAATGCTTGTTTAACAACTCCGTGCGTATCTTTTCAGACCCCGATTCTTTCGGTACTTTTCTGTAACGACTAAAAGATGCTTCGCAGAGTGATCGCGGGTCTAGTTGCTGCAAAGGGGACTTTCTGTTTACTGCGAAAAATGTCGCCCAATTTCAACCATCTTTCCTTAGTCCACATAAGAATACCCGTTGAGAAAGGAAAACTCTTTGATTTTATTTTTTACCATTTCAATCAACTCGTTGTTCCATTTGGCTTCATAACGGCTTTTATGTGGCGTCTTAAAAACGGTGTTAGCGCAATCGTTGAGATACTCAACGGATGGTTCAACACCTAAAAACAGGCAAAGTCTTTTTAAATGGTCTTGCGGATTAACCAGAAAAGATTCATACCGCAACTCAAATATGTCCGCGCTTTCCACGCGTTCCTGAATGGAAACAACCGTCTCGCAAAGAAAAAAATAATACTCTATGCATTCCATTAAATCAGGCTTTAGGGCGTGTGATGCAGCCTTTTTGCATATCGTACTGATGCTATCGTAGGGATTTCTTATAACATGAATAAATTTCACACTTATACCTACGGTTTTTCTTAATTGAGAAAGTAGCCAGGGACGTTTTTGTAATCTCAGAACTGCGCCTTCTCCATGTTTGTCTCCAATTACCCGTAATTTCTCAAATTTGCCATGCCATTGACCGGGAATATCACACCGATATCCTCCCCGAGATTTCTGGTGTTCTGCATAGAACTGTGATTTTTTTAACAGCAAATAAAATAGCTGGTTTTTAGAATATTTAGCAAGAAGGTATTTAAGCTCGCCCAATTCGTGTGCAATAATGATATTTGGATGAGCGTCAAGCAAGGCGCCAATCAGGCTATGGCCGCTTCTTGGATAACCTATAAACATGCAATAAGTTTTTATGTCTTTAAATAATGCCTTCCTTCTAAACCCTCCGAAAAGAGATACAGGATAATTCTTCAGCAATTCAAACACCGTTACCAAGGTTTTAATTGTTTTTCTCATGTGTGCGCCTTTTTTAAATTGTTCTTTTTAATTGGTGAAAAATTGTTTTAATAGACTCAACTTTTTAACAGGAGAACTATATGAAATCACACGAGCGTTGGCAAAGGTTATTACACTCACCGAAAATGTTATCGAAGGTGTTGTTTCTCGGACGGTACGACTATTTCTTAGATCTTATGCCGGTGAACCTCAAACACATGTCTTTTGCAAAACGGTTTAATTTTCTGAAATCATGTCTCAACTTTGGTTATCGCCACACCCGCCCCTGGAGTTGGCCGATTCACATGCAAATCGAACTTACTAATTACTGCAATCTGAGATGTCCGGTTTGCCCCACAGGTATAGGCGCCATGAACCGCAAGCCGTTAGCGATGGACATACAACTGTTTAAACAACTCATGGATGAGGCAGGGCAATACCTGATAACCCTTTGTCTATGGGCATGGGGAGAATCCATCCTGCATCCTCAATTGGCAGAGATACTGCGCATTGCCGCTCAACACAACGTCGTTACGATTTTGTCATCCAATGGACAAAATTTAAACGACGAAAAAATATATGAAGCTATCGCCGCACACCCGCCAACGCACCTGATTGTGGCAATAGATGGTTTAACGGATGAAACAAACGCACTCTATCGCGTGGGCGCCAGGTTAGAGCCAATCCTGGCCGGTGTACATCGCATAGCCAACGGAAAAAGGGAAAACCACGCTCCATACCCTTTATTGCAAATGCGTTACATGGTCATGAAGCATAATCAACACGAGTTACCCCAAGTGCGTCGTTTTGCAAAAGAGCATCTCTTTGACCTGTTAACCATCCGCACACTTTCTAATATTGATTTTGATGGAGGCTGGCATCACGGACTTTTACCTGATGACGATACGTTCCGGGCTTACCAATATGACCACAGCAACCGCATCCATCTCAAAGACTTTGTCTGCCAACACGCATTCAGTTTTCCAACCGTTTTAGCGGATGGAACGGTTGTGGTATGTGACCAGGATTACAACGCGCAACATCCCTACGGCAAAGTCACCCGTGACCGCTCATTTAAGGATTTATGGTTTAGCAAGAGCGCCGCAACGATACGAAAGACGGTGCGAGACACGCGCGAGAATTTCAGTTTCTGTAAAAATTGTCCTTACGCCGACCGCCCCGTTAGTACGTGCTGTATTCTCGCCTTTGACCTGCAAGAATAGCTATAGCGTCAGACACGCATCGCGCGATTTTCCGCACAGGGACACGAGCGTCTTGTCCCTGCGCCGCGCCCCGGCGGAGGATAACCGAATCCGCGTCTATCCGGGCAAATCAGCGGCTAGTTCAATCGTGTGCATTCCCATTTTCTTGTAAACGTGCATTTTGTCCCGTTGGGACAGATGGAAATAGCCCACCGATTTATCGGTGGGACCATGTCCACAATTTCTAGTCCCGTAGGGACGACTGACAAGCTGACATTGACAGGATAAGAGGTTTACAATAATTTGGGAATGCTCCCAGTTCAATCTTTTAACCAATTCACCCGCGTCCATCAAGTGAACAGGCATGTTTGACGTCTTCGTTGACTTTATTCCGGCTTCTAGCATAACCAACGCATTCCCCGGCAGTCCAAAAAATAATTCCTAACGTCAATAAGGGCGTCACTTTTAAATAGTGGAGGAGGTATCTTCTGTTTTTGAGATTACTTATTCCCGTTCTCAGGAAAAGTTTTACTACAATGAATGGCGAAAGGAGCATATAAATACCTCTTTTTAGCCGGGAAAAGTTTTTTACCTCCACACGTACTCCGGCAAAAGACCGCCCGTGGAAATATTCATGAGAAAGGAATTTTATAAAATTATCAATGTAGCAATGGTAGACGAGGATGGAAGGCTCAAAATACAGCCGAACACCATTTTGCCGTAAACGCCAATGGAAAGCGGTATCTGCGGAATAAGTCCCTTCCATGTAACCGCCGTATTTTTCAAATACCTCTCTTTTGTAAGACGTATTTCCCGTGGCCACGTCCGTAAGCCATTTTGTTCGAGCGCACGGCATCCACTGAACAAGCTCGCAGAAGTAGGCAGCCCAGCCGACGTAACCGGGATTTCCATTTGCGATAGCCCCACCAATAACCGGTTGGGGAGATTGGTGTGCCTTCAATATCTCACGTATCCAATGTTTGTCAGCAACACAATCGGCGTCAATAAAAGCTATTATCTCCCCTTTCGCAACGGAAATACCAATGTTTCTGGCGCTTTCAGGATATTTTCTTTCCTTGGATTGGTATACGTTGACTTGAGGAAAGCGCTCTTTAACAATCGCTGCCGTGTCATCTGTGGAACTATCAATAACAATAATCTCAAAGTCTTTATCAGCCGTTTGTTTTTCTAAAGACTGGATACAATCGTTTATTGTTCTTTTTGAATTATAGGAAGCAATAATAACCGATAGCCGTGGTTTCTCAGACATAGCACACCCTATATCTCCCGTCTCAGACTAAGAGAAAAAGGACGAACCCATCGGAATATATTGTGGACACGTACATTATCTCCAACATAACCACAGAATGCGCAGTCACACTGTTTAGCCATAGACGCCAAACCCTTGCACGTAAGCGCCGTTTTACGAAAGGTACGATATGCCACATTATTCCAAATCTCGTGGAATTGTTGCTCGTGGAGATTCCCCAAAGGCAAATCACAACGGCAACAAGGGAGTACCCTGCCATCCATCTTTATCGTGGCATGGAGCCACCCGATATAGCAAGGTAGTTTTTCCCACACCGATTCACCGATCTTGTAGCGGCGAAGAAGCTGTTTGACGTTATGGTCTATGGAGAACGCATCCAATGATTGTTTTGCTTTATGTAAAGAAAAAAGTACAAATTCTTCTTCAGTTTTGGAAAGAGAAAGGGTCGTATATCCCCCACGAAAGTTGTGGTGCGGGGTGAATGAAATAGCATTACATCCCGTTGTATGCGCCCAATGAACCATCGCCTCAAGATGCTGGAAATTATTTTTATTAATCGGGTGACACAGGTTAACAACCGGAAGCGTACTCTTATTCTCAGCCTTAAAATGTGCCAGCAATTTCAATCCGTCAACCACTTTTCCATAATTAGCGGGGTCGTCAATGGGGTAATTGTTTTTATATTCCCCAAGCGAGCTGGCAAAGAAACTTACTTTGAGGATATCAAGACGTAAATCAATAAGTTGCTTGATTCTGGCTTTATCAAGCAGGGTGCCATTGGTATACAGTACAACGGAAAACCCGGCGTTCTTTGCTGCTGAAATCAAGTCAAAAAGACGGGGATGAAGAAACGGCTCTCCTTCGCCGCAGAGTATTATTTGGCTTGTTCCCATCGCTTTTAATTCATGGCATAACCTTTTGAACAAATCGTAAGGGATGTCTTGTACCTCTTTATTGCCTCCTGCTGGTATATTCAACAACGGGGAATGGAAAAGACAACTTGCGCAGTGGATATTACAGCGGCAAGTTATATCAACCGTTACGTAAAAAGGTCCCGTGAAGGCAGCCTCACCCGTCATTACGCCTTGTAATAATTTCACCTTTTGTTGAAATGTGTTCATGTCTGTTCCCTGTCCTTCTCAAATGTACATTCTAGAAGGAAAAAGATTGTGTTGTTTTTAAATTTCTGTTCTAATGAGATACTTGTTTCCAAGCACATAACGAATGAAGTTTGACAACTATTACATAGGGAATAAAAATGTCTCTTTTAGCTAAATTGGTAAATGTACCTCGCACTGTTAACGCGTGTAATTCACTCTGTAGCATTCTAAAAACATTAAAACTTTACACCCCTCTTCAAAAGATTAACAAAATCTTTCTTAACGTTGTCATGGGCATTAAGTATGGAAAAGATTTCAGGACACATCAGATTGGGACTATCTCTGCGCACGGCGTTACGTTTAAAATGTACGATCCCTCCCGATGGTATTTATCTGAAGCTCTTGCGGGAAGAGATTATGAGCCGTCAGTGGCCACACATCTCACATCCCTCCTTACCGATAGAAAATGCTGTTTTGTAGATGTTGGTTCGTCTTTTGGTTATTACACCTTATTTGCCGGTTCTCTTAACAAAACATGTGAAATCCATGCATTTGAGCCCGACACAGAACGCTTTTACGCAACAAAACAAAATGCGATCATGAATCAATTACGGGTAAAGTGCCACAACGTTGCTTTATCTGATGAGACGGCCGATATCCCGTTTGCCGTTCCTAGTATGAAGATAACTCCAGGAACGAAAAGTGAGATCGTGCAAGCAATCCCTTTTGACGAAGTTGCAAAAAAAGAAAATATTCACCCAGAGATTGTTAAAATTGATGTACACGGCAGCGAAGGTAAGGTTCTTTTTGGAATGAAGCGTGCGCTAAAGAACGATATCAAACACATTTATTTCGAGTTACACCCACCGGAGTTATTAGTCGGTTACACACTAAAAGATTGCATTGACCTCTTGTTCAAATCCGGTTTTACTTTATACGAATTCAACAGATTCAGAACGGAGAAAAAACCGGATATTCTCAAAATGACCGACGAATTATATCAGAACATTATTGACGTTAGCAAGTGGACGGACGAACAGGTGAATGAGCGCCGCATGATATATGCAACAAAGGTGGTTGCGCAAGAAAACTAAAAATGAAACCATCCTGGTTTCTATTCATCATGTGAGCCAACCCCCTCCGCCTTGCGCACCGCTACGACCCTCCTATCTCCTTTTCCATAGCGTTACTTTTATGCCATAGATACTTCCATAGATAAGAAAATAGGGTACATGTATCAAGAAATAATAGGGAATGAATACCGCCAGGTGCTTCAATTGGGCGTTCCGCAACTCAAAGAGAAAGAGGTTTCTTAAAAGAAGGTAGGCACGCCGAAGGATAAACTTGTTCATCGTTGACGCGAGTTTATGCCGTACCTTTGCATCCCGAACGACCGTTACCCGAAACCCTTTTTCCCTTGCCCTGGTATAAAAATCCGTTTCCTCGAAATAGAGTCCATAGATTATCGGGAAATTTCCTATCGTTTTGAAAACGGCGCTCTTTATAAGGGTTGCACAGCCCAGTTGGGAATCTACTTCCGCATATTTGTCGTTATCATGCCGGAAAATATCCCGCCCAAATTTTAGTTTCTTCAATCGGCCAATCCAAAGATTTATTTTATAACCGGCATTTTCAACCGTCCCTGGGGTTTTACAGGAATAAATAACCGGCGCAATCACGCCGGTCTTTTCGTCCTTTTGTCCGGCTTCCACCAGGATTCTCAGCGAATTTTCATCCACCACGACGTCGTTATTGAATATCCAGATATAGTCAAAGCCACGTTGTAAACCATAAGCAATCCCCTGATTAACCGCGTGCACGTAACCGAAGTTTTTGTCATTTCTAAAAAGATAAATATCGGGATAAAGAGACGAAAGAACCGATGGTGTTCCGTCGTCCGACCCGTTATCAACGACAAGTACCTTGTATTTGTCTTGCGGATAGTTCAACTTCTTTATTGAGGCAAGGCATTCCAAAACATCGTCCTTGCCGTTCCAGGTGACAATAACAGCCAGTACCATGGGAAGTGGCGCGGAGTAACTGTAATTGTTTGTTGATGTGTTTGGCATCTATTAATCACGAAAATCATTATTTGCCGGGAGCGCGGCAAACCGAAAGGTTCGCCCTACGTAAACAATGCTTTTGCCACGACAACGCTACAGGCTGTAAGCGTCAAGCTCCCATAGATTGTGATGGGCGCCGAGGATATTCTCCACCGCCAGCATTGCCGTGAGCATGGAGTGGTCCTGATTATTATAACGGTGCATGCCGTTCCTCCCTATGAGCTGTAGGTTTTTAAACCCGCTAAGAAAGTTGCGGATTATGGAAGCAGCCTCCCAGGAGCCTTTATCGTAAAGAGGATATGCCTTTGGCTTTCTTGCTACGGTTCCGTCTTCGACTTCACCAGCTTTTATCAGACCGAGTTTCAATAGTTCGTCTGTCCCAAGGGCAATTAATTCCTGATCCGACAAGCTCCACAGCCCGTCTCCTTCAAAGCAGAAATACTCCAATCCCAAGCAGGTCATTTCCTGGTTAGGCACCATAAACGGACTCCAATTCTTAAAGTTTTGGATCCTGCCAAGTCTGATATCGGGATCGTGGATATAGAGCCAGTTATCGGGGAATACATCACGTTTGTTGATAATTAGTACCACCGTTATAAAGTCTCTATACTTAAGCCTGTCTGCCGCGCATCGCACTTCAGCGGGCGGTTCAGGCGTAAGTTTTTGTATGAGTTCTTTCATCGGCATACTACTAAGAAAATCCGTTCCCTCGGCGCGCAGACGTTTGCCGTTTTGGGTAAATTCCAGATACTCTATAGTATTTTCGTCCCGGTATATTTTGTCCACCTTGGATTCCAAAAACACGCTCACGCCTCTTTTTCGCAAAACATCAGCCACGGCTTCCCACATCATGCCCGGCCCTAGTTTTGGGTAGCTAAAACTATCTATTAACGTCTTCATGGAGGTTCCGTTTCCGTTACGGTTTGATGGTTTTAACAGCGCATTTATGACGGCGTGCAAGAGGGAAAGCCCTCGAATACGTTCCGCCGCCCATTCCGGCCTGAGTTCACTACACGAGACGCCTAACACCTTTTCGGTGTATTTCCGGAAAAAAGTGTGGTAGAGCCGGTTACCAAAACGATTGGAGACCCACTTTTCGAAAGAATCTTCCGGATACGCGGGAAATAAGTGAGACGCCAGGTAACTTGAGGCAATAGAGAGACTGTATTGTATTCCTAATTGAGAGAGAACCTGAAAGGACTTCAGGGGATAGTTGAAAAATTTTTTCTGGTAATAAATCCGTGAAAGTCTTGGGCGGCGGAGGAAATCATCACCCAAAAACATTTCCCAAAAATCCTGTACTCTCTTTATCGTTGTATGAAAACGGTGCCCGCCAATATCAAAAAAGCATCTCTTATAGACGAGGGTTTCTGAAAGGCCGCCTACTTTAGCGCCCTGCTCTATGGCACAGACGTTGACGTTTGCTTCAGAAAGCTCGTAAGCGGCCGTCAACCCCGCTGGCCCCGCGCCAATAACAACGACCTTTTTGTGCGGGAATTTCTTGTGGTTTTCCAACGGCTGAATCATGAGGCTTTGATACCGCAATGAAGGACGCTACGAAGAGAAAAACGGCGGACACCCCAGCAGGATACAAATGTTACGCCACTGTATAAATAGTAAAAAATGTGTAGCGGTATCGCGCGCACCATAAAGACTGCGCCCCTTTTCTTTGCAAAAAAGGCATACAAATTTCTATTCAGGTAGAGGATACCAACCACAAGGCATAGTACAACCCCACCCGGTAATTGCCCGCCAACGGAATGGAATAAGGAACATTCGAGGATGGCAAGGGGAATCATGATGATGAGTAAGGCCGTCAGGGCGGAACTAACCTTGTGATGTAATTTCAGATTAAGGTCTCCGGGTATACGCCCTGATTCCAGGATCAACTGCGACCAGGGAATTGCCCTGGAAAAGATATCGGCGCTTATCATTTGAACGAAATGCCAACGTTTAAGATGTTTTACCTGCAACTGCATATCCAAAATAATTTGATATCCTTTTCCACAAATCCTGTAACCCAGCTCAATGTCCTCAATGGCGGGACTATTATATCGTTTTTGGTCAAAACCTTCAAGTTCAATAAAAACAATTTTCTTTATGGCGCCGCACCCGGCCCAAAAAGAAAATGCCTTTGTATTTGATTGCTGGTGGTGGAAATGATGAAATAAATTTCTATACTGCGACAAAAAGTTTTTTTCCGACGGAGCGTCGTCATACGACCCGAAAACAGCAGCAATTTCAGGGTTTTGGCGGAAATCTTCCACAACCGACGCAATGGTTTCCCTGCGTGCCTCAACGTCGGAATCAAGGAACAACAAGATTTCTCCCTGCGCGTGCGCTGCACCAAAATTTCTCGCGGCGGCAGGCCCTGACCTCTCCGGCAATTGATACACGGCCACCCCTTTTTGACGCGCCAGAATAACCGTATTATCCGTTGAACAATCGTCCACGACAATGACTTCAAAGTGGGTGTAAGAAGACGCCATTATCCCGTCCAGGCAGCGTTCAATGTGCTTTGCCCCATTATAGACGGGAATTATTACTGAAACGCAGGGATTGCTCAAAGTTTGATGGGAAGGATTCAGGGTAGTCATGCCTTTATATTTTGAGGGATTATTGGTACTGTAGCTTGATGTCGTCTGGAACCTTTTCCATTGCTTAATATCTTCACGAATAATCATTGTAAAGCCGTGCCGGATTTTTTGCAATGGTATATTTTCTGGTAGTTTGAACGTAGAGTCTCTTACAAATAATATTTTGGCATTTTCAGCAAAAATATTTTGTGTGAAACTTCATATTCAGCTTTGC
>CAYHFB010000057.1:5361-12655 GCA_964355695.1 uncultured candidatus Brocadiaceae bacterium | reverse complement strand
ATGCTCCGGCTCTTCCAGGGGTTCCAGCCCCAGCACCTTTTTTATAAAGAATTGATTGTATTTGTTCTCTTGTAGCTCAGGGCTTCAGCCCTGATGGACGCTTGCATGGTGCGTCGTGCTAAACAGCTACACGGTGCTTGGCAATGCCTGAATTTGTGTCGAGTGTTTTGTCCATCAAACCTGAAGGTTTGAGCTACAGAGTTATGATAAAACCAAACATTAATAATCACGTTATCGACGCGGTGCTTAAGACGTGGCGCCAAAATGGGGTGCAACACGGTATCCCCATTGTCGGCACAAGCATGTATCCTTTTGTTAAGGCGGGAGACCATATCCTGATAACGCATGATTGGAGCAAGATAAGCCTGGGCGAAATTGTCGTCGTTCGGCGGAATGAAGCCTTGTTTGCCCACCGGGTGGTGAAGATACTAAAAACAGGGACGGAGTTTGCCTGTATAACAAAAGGAGATAATACGACGCAATGTGATTTGCCGGTTGATGGGCAGGAGATCATGGGGCGTGTGCTGGCAATAAACCGGGGAAATCGGCAGATTGCGTGCGAGGGAATCATCTGGAGGCTGGCTGGCAGGTTCGTTGTTTTTTATACGAGTATTGGTATGTGGCCGGATAATCGGGGATATTTTGTACCGGGAAGATATGCCGCGCAAAACACACCGCGTTTTGCTTCAATTATTCGAAGGGGTTCACATCTCCTGTTTTTACTCGTCCGCTTGTCCATAGTCTTTGTGGTTCACACGTGTGCGTAAAAAATGAGGTACGCATGGCCTGATCAGTCACTTTAATCTACCCGCTTTTCAACCAACAGCCACAATTATGTATCACTCACATTACCGTATTAAATATATTTTATTTATTATTTGCATTGTTACACAATATCTGATAGTATTCTGATTAGTTGAACAGTTGCAATTTAAGGTCGTATATATATTCGCGTTATATTAAGGCTACAAAGTTACAACTTTGTGGCCTTTTTTTTTGGTTTTTTTTGATTGTAGAGGGGGTGATTTTAGTATGGCACAGGGAACCGTTAAATGGTTTAACGACAAGAAGGGTTTTGGTTTTATTTCCCAGGATAATGGAGACGATGTATTTGTACATCAGACTTCCATTCAGGGCGAGGGGTTTAGAACTCTTGCAGAGGGAGATAAGGTAGAGTTCGACGTTACGAAGGACACAAAGGGTTACAAGGCTACAAACGTAGTAAAAGTGTAAGTTTATTATAACAATGATAAGGAGATGAATTAATATGGCACAGGGAACTGTTAAATGGTTTAATGACAAAAAGGGTTTTGGTTTTATTTCTCAGGATAACGGAGACGATGTATTTGTGCATCAGACCTCCATTCAGGGCGAAGGGTTTAGAACCCTTGCTGAGGGAGATAAGGTTGAGTTCGATGTTACAAAGGACACAAAGGGTTTCAAGGCTACAAACGTAGTAAAAGTGTAAGTTTATTATAAAATGTTAAGGAGATGATTTAATATGGCAAGCGGAACCGTGAAATGGTTTAATGACAAAAAGGGCTTTGGTTTTATTTCTCAGGATAACGGAGACGATGTATTTGTGCATCAGACTTCCATTCAGGGCGAAGGGTTTAGAACCCTTGCTGAGGGAGATAAGGTTGAGTTCGATGTTACAAAGGACACAAAGGGTTTCAAGGCTACAAACGTAGTAAAAGTGTAAGTTTATTATAAAATGTTAAGGAGATGATTTAATATGGCAAGCGGAACCGTGAAATGGTTTAATGACAAAAAGGGCTTTGGTTTTATTTCTCAGGATAACGGAGACGATGTATTTGTGCATCAGACTTCCATTCAGGGCGAGGGGTTTAGAACCCTTGCTGAGGGAGATAAGGTTGAGTTCGACGTCATGAAGGACGCAAAGGGCTTCAAGGCCTCAAACGTAGTAAAATTATAAGTTTGTAACAAAAAGAACACTCTTATATTTTGCTAGATAATTAACTACAATGGATATGTTATATAAAAATATGGAGTAGTCACTTAGCTTATTATTACCATGATGATGTGAAAGCCCCAATATCGGTAAAAGGATATTGGGGCTTTGTTTTTGCCGTGAAAAAACCCATTTTTCCTGCTTTTCGTGTTTGCTCCGTGCAATTAAACCTGGAGCCCCTCGCCGTATCGTATTACGCAGCAAAATATTTCGGCTGATTTTTAAAATATACTTGCTTTTCAGAATTGTTTTGGTACTATACTTTACCTTTATATATACCGCTACTATTTTATGTAGACTAATACTCTGATTGCTCATTTAAGTTAAGTGCCATACAATCGTTTTTGATGTGTTTGCAGGGGTTTTGCAAATTTCGGGTAAAGTGATTAACAATTTTCAATCTGTTAAAGGATAGATGTAGTTTTTTAGCAGAACCATATCTTGTTTTCCGCCGGGGCAATTGCACTCCACATACACAAAGCGAAGTGTTTTTTTATAGCAAAAAAACTTCCGTTCTCGAAAAATACCGGCCATATTACCAGCATTCACCGGTTTTTATATCTAAGGCGCGGTCTGTTTGGCGATATTGCGCGAGTTTTTACCGTCTTATCACTAATGTGTTAACTCATAAATAAAGTTTTAGGGATTTTCTCTCTATCAATGGAAATGATGTCCAACAAGATTGAACATGCAATTGAACACGCGGAACACTTGATGCCCGATCAAGGGCCATTGCCGTTTTTTGTTCATCATAATACCATTCATCACTTTGAGACATACGACTTTTTCGAAGGCGTAAAACAGGCCGGGCGCACCTATAGCGCAAAGGCTTTTATGTCCGAGGAAGAGTTTCTCCTGGCGTTTGAACGTGGCCGCATTACGGCAGACACGCTTCAGAAGAATATCAAAGCATACATCACGCAACACAATCTGGATATTCAGCCGGATATCCTGTATAAGCTCATGACAAAGAATCCCCTTACCCGTCCGGTGCCAGACGAGAAGATTTTACAGTTCGTAAATGACACGGCATATCAGCGCCCCGGTTATTACAAGGAGGCGATCCAAATCGTCCACAATCGTGATATCGACGAGTTGATGGGTCCGATACTCTTTCGTTTTTTATCCGCCTATTTCGATTTCGGCCTGGCCTATTGGCCCATGCCGAGCCGAGAGGAGGGGCTGTGGCGCTGCTTTTGTAAAATGTACTCGAAAGGCGGTTTCTTAAGACCGAGATTTCTCAAAACCTTAAATCGGGTTATTGCTGAAGTGAAGCACTGCCCGTGCGAGGAAGTTACCGCACTCCTGCTTCAACGGCTTGGCGTTCCCGATGAACACCTGGATGACTATATGTTCCGCACCCTGTACCGTTATAAGGGATGGGTAGGAACTATTAAGGCACTGCACGAGACGCCAGAGTGGGTAGCAAAACACGAAATTAAAGCGTCCTTTAAAGAGGTGGTTTCTGTTATCCTCGCGCTAGAGCTTGCGGCTATCGAGTTTGTATGCGGTGTGCAGCAAGGGCTGGAGATTCCGGTCTACAAGCCGGAACTTTTGTATGACCCGTATTTTGTTGCCTCTATGGTGAGCACTTTGGGTATTAAAAATAACGTCGCTTTCCCAAGAGAGGTCACCCAGTTTACCAGCGAAAATTGCCAGGAAATTTGGCAGCACGCTTATGAGGATACCTTTTACAACCAATTCCTTTCGGCGTACCGACAGGGCGCTATTGAGTCAAAGCCGAAATATAAACTTCCGAATTACCAGGTCTTTTGTTGTGTTGACGACAGGGAGGAGTCTTTCCGCCGCCATCTGGAGCAAATAGACCCTGACGCAGAGACGCTGGGCGTAGCCGGGCATTTCGGCCTCGACATGAGATTCAGGGCCGCGCCGGAGAAGCATTTCCGCAAGATGTGCCCCCATCGTTTGGTAACGCCATCGGCGAATATCTATGAAGAGGCCGTGAAGCTTGAGGAAGCAATGCCAAAAAAACTACAGATATACGGAGAAGTGCAGTGGGCAATTACACAAGCATCCAAGACACTTTTGGGGAGCTTTGCCCACACGGTTTTTAGCGGCCTTTTGAATTTCCTGCCGTATACCTTGGACGTCCTCTCTCCAAAGTACAGTTCCAAGCTGCGGCGGTATCTGGCGGCGCACGAACCCAAGACTCGATTGGTTTACAAGAAGGAAACCTGGGAGAATGAAAAGGGGTGGAATCTGGAAAGCCGGATAGCCCGCGCCACGTCCCTACTCAAAAACAGCGGGTTTTCCGACAATTTTTCGCCTTATGTGTTCGTTCTGGGCCATGGATCAAGCAGCCTCAATAATCCCCACGAAGCCGCCCACGACTGTGGGGCTTGCTCGGGTGGACGCGGAGCGCCCAACGGGCGGCTTTTTGCAGCGATATGCAATGAGCCTGAAGTGCGCGCCGGATTGGCAGAGAACGGCGTAATTATACCGAATTCGACCCGGTTCATTGGCGGGTATCATAACACCTGTAGTGACGAGGTACTTCTATTCGACCTTCCCGATCCCATAGAGTCTCGCCTGCAAAGGTATATAAACACGATTCGCCGTGCGGCGGCGTTGGATGCAAAAGAGCGCTGTCGGCGCTTTGACGAGGTGAAGACAAACCTGTCGGAAAAAGGTTTTGCCGACTATGCGAGCGGCCGCGCGATGGACCTTACCCAGCCACGGCCCGAATATGGACACTGCACCAACGCTATGGCCATCGTAGGGCCGAGGTATCTAACCCGAAACCTTTTCCTGGACAGGCGTTCGTTTCTGATTTCTTACAATTATACGGTTGATCCCGAAGGGAAGTCCCTGAGAAACATGCTCGGCGCGGTTGGGCCGTTGTGTGCGGGCATTAACCTCGAATACTATTTTAGCTTTATTGACAACGAGCATTACGGCTGCGGCACGAAACTGCCCCATAACATCACATCCCTGCTGGGGGTAATGAACGGACATTCCAGCGACTTGCAGTTGGGTTTGCCGTGGCAAATGGTCGAGGTACACGAACCAACCCGCTTAATACTGCTTGTTTGCTGCAAGGTTGAGACGATGGAAGCCATCCTCGGCGAGGCCTTTGGGTATACCGCCCAACCAGGTCATTTTCAGTGTCTGGTGAAGCACAATTGGATTACCCTTGCCATTCATGACCAGGAGCAGGAAAAGCTGTTTATCTGGAAGGGTGGGATGGAAGGCCGGTTTGTACCATTCGAAGAAACGGTGTCCGTTCCCACGTACAAGGGTAACGATCCGCGGTTTTTCCTCGAACAGGATCATCTTTTGTTTGGCAAAATTACCTAGGAGCATCCGGTGGAACAGTCATTGATTACCTATCTCGTGTATTACTTTGTGCTATTTCCGATTGCCAAGATATTCTTTATAAACGGCCACTATTTTACCAGCAGCCGTCGCCACGAAGAAAACGCAGTTCGTAGACTGGTCTTATGGGGAAGCATCAGCGATTTTATCCACGTCGTGGTTGCCGCATGTCTCTTGGGTTTTAGCGCGACAGAGGTGGAGATTGCTCCCTTTTGCCTCGTTGGCTGGCCATTCATCGTGCATTGGGACCTCGTCACGCTTGTTTTTTTGGCATTTACTACGGTCATCATTGCAATCATCGGTAGGTTTTCCCTCTCATACCTGCACCGCGATGCGTATTATCATAAGTTCTTTTCCCTCTATTATATCTTTCAGTTGTCCCTGGCACTTCTTGTTCTCAGTTCCGGCTCCACCTACATGTTTATGGGTTGGGAACTATTGGGACTCTCGTCGATACTGCTCATCGCCTTCTACGAGCATCGTTCCGGTCCCCTCAAGAACGCCATCCGAATTGCGTTTATTTATGAGTTTGGAGACATCTTCTTTTGCGCCTTGGTCGTATTGCTGCTCTACTTCCACACGGAAGACGTTACCAAACTGGCGTTGATTCAGGAAAAAGGTTGCGCATGGGCGATGGTCTTATTGATTATCCCATTCTTCTTAAAATCGAGCATTTTCCCGTGGATATGGTTGCCACGGGCGATGGAGGGACCTACGCCGTCGAGTGCAATATTCTATGGTTCGTTATCCACGCACATCCCCATCTTCCTTCTCTTGCGTTTATGGCCCGTGGAGTGGTCGCTTCCGGCATTTTGGCCTGAGGTGTGGACCATTTCACATCCGGTCAATGCCATTGTCATTGCGATTGCGATATGCGTGATATCCGCCTTCATCACCACCCATTTGAGCAGGCAGGTCTCCGACGCCAAGAATGCCATTGCGTATGCCACCATAACGCAGGTAGCCATCATATACATTGAGATATTCTTCGGGCTTCGTACCCTTGCTCTGATCCATGTGGTATCGCACGGTATTTACCGAACCTTTGAGTTCTTGCGCACCCCATCGCTGTTACATCTTTATCATACCATGGAAACAAGGCGTCCAAAAATGACGCATACCGGGAGTCACTTCAAGGCCATACTTCCGGCAAGATTCAGAAGCTGGCTGTACTCGCTTACGCTCAACGAGTTCGGTTTCCTCACTCGATCATTCGACGTTATTGATTATTTTCTCGGCCTAAGATGCCAGCGTTATGACAGGAAGGCATCGCGTCGCTTTGCCGTCCTGGTTGCTGCGGTATGGGTGGTCTTTAGTATCGTGATCTTTCTTCTCAACGGGAATCTTTTCTGTGTGGAAAACATCGCCGATAGCCGCGGGAATACCTTTACGGCCTTCATTTTCAATTGGAAACATCTTCATGCCAAAGATGAGATATTAATGTCGTTGGCGGTGGGTTTCAGCGTCTTATGCTTCTATAATATGCGCAAGGTAGGCATGTTTTTCGCATCACTTACTTGCTCTGCGGCTATGGTTGGAATCGAACATTCATTGCTGTTGGCAACGCCTTTTGATACGTCAAACCTCCTTTACTGGATAGCTATGATAGCAGGCGCAGTCACCTTTACGGGGCTTGCCTTCTACACGGCGTACTCCTTTTCAAACGGCAAAGAGAATCACTCAAGCTACACGGCAAAACTCTCCCGTTCTACCATTGTGAATCTATTGTTGTTTACCATTGGCCTCGCTATCGTAGGCACCCCTGGCCTTATTTGTTTTGCGGGTTGGGAAACCCTCATCCAATATGCCTCGCCGGTATCCCCAGGCATGGTAGTGAAAGGATTTTTTGTTGTTAAACTCGACACCCTGCTGGTATTCCTGTTTTACTTCAGCAACTTCCTCGGCTTCCCCGACCACAAGGTGCAGGTGCTGCATCACTACAAGCGAGATACCCTGCATCTCCGCTGGGTACAGAAGCACACCTAG
>CAYHFB010000057.1:0-5261 GCA_964355695.1 uncultured candidatus Brocadiaceae bacterium | reverse complement strand
CTAGCCCGACTTTACCGAGTTCGTTATTTTCCATCAGCATTGCTCTATTCCTTGTCGCTTCCAAATCCGCTTCGACTGCGGGTTTTCGCAAGGTTTCGGAGGTACAAAAACAGTGTCCCGATACCACGCTGGTGGGTATATGAGTTCGCGAGTCAGACATTTAGCAACAACCATCAAACCTGAAGGTTTGAGCTACAAAACAATATTTTACAAAAAATTGGGAATGCACCCATTCCAGAACACGTGAAAGTGGAATCCGTTATAAGCATTGGGTATCCTGCCGAGAAGAAGACGGGCGTCCTGAAAGAAAAATTATTTTTCAATCAAATGAGAATAAATACCTATGGGCAAAAATAAAAAACCTGAAATATGGCAAAGGCATCGCGTGGAAGAGGGGCCTGATTACCACGTCCTGCAAGTGCGGTTTGACTGGTTGCGGCATCCGAAGAGCCAGAAGGAAATGAAAAGGCTGGTGCTTGAGACGAACGACTGGGTTAACGTCGTTGCTACCACGCCTCAAAAAGAGATTGTGGTGGTAAGGCAGTACCGGTTTGGCGTGGAAAAGATCACCACGGAGATACCCGGCGGCATGGTTGACAACGGGGAGGATTCCCGCGCCGCTGCGTTGCGCGAATTGAAAGAGGAGACTGGCTACACCAGCGAAGAATGGCTTTATTTGGGTTCCGTTGAACCGAACCCGGCGCTGTTCAACAATGCATGCCACATCTGGTACGCAAAAAACGCTACCCAAACGGATGATATGAATCAGGACGAGGGGGAAGATATTGTTGTCACAACCTTAACCATCGAAGAAATTCGCCAGGAAATCCAGGCAGGCACTTTCAGACATTCGCTGGCGCTTCTGGCACTTACTAAGGTTTTCGATTTGTGGCCATCAAACCTAAAGGTTTGAGCTACTGATTTCTATTAAAAACGCCTTGGTGCAGAATTTAACGGGACAGCCTATGGGCACAATCTTTGTGCAGAAAAACCCATGGCGGCGAATGATATCCTCCAGTTCCTCCACCTTATACGCCTTAATCGGAAATTTTTCTTTTTTCGCGTGAAGCCGGTATCGCCACCGGATGTACGGATTGTGCCGGTTTCGTATGTCAATAACGAGCTTTCCGCCAACCTTGCACACCCGCATCAGTTCCAGGATGAGTGTCTCGATTGCGTCAAGGGACGGCAGATTCAACAAGGTGTTTACACAAACCACCCGGTCGAATGCGTTTGATTTAAAAGGCAGTTGGAATGCGTTGCACCGTAGCAAATCCACCCCATCAATAGTGTTATCCTGAAAGATTCTTTTTGCCTCTTTCAACAGATCATCAGACCTATCGACACCTATCAATACCCTTTTCCCATCCCTATCACCATCCACTTGCAAAGGGCGAGGGGAAGTGTCCCGCGCCACATTCCCGGACGTTTCCTCTTTTTGCTGATAATGGGAGACGTTGCCGCTACGATTAAGCTCCTGGAAATTCAGGAAAAACAGGCCATTTCCACAGCAGACATCGAGAATGGCCTTGTCGTTGCGGCACAATTTCCACGCCTCGTTTCGCACTGAGGTGGTGATGTTGCCAAGAAAGGCCTTTTTTCTGGAAACGTTTGAAAGGTTCATAATATGCGTTCCATAATTTCTGCGGCGTACTGCCAGTCGAATTCCTTCACGGTTCGCCATCTTCCGTCCGTCCCCAACCGTCCGGCAAATGCATCGTCCGAGAGTATGCGTTCTATCGCGTGTGCAATTTCACGGTCGTTTTTCGGATCAACCATGAGACCCGTTACACCGTCTACGACGGCCTCACAGCTTCCGCCTGACCTTCCGGCAATGACCGGCTTCCCGCACGCGCTGGCCTCAAGAAAGACGATACCAAAGCCTTCGTAGTCGCCCCGCATCTGTTCATTATCTTCCGTTTCCCGGTTGGGCAGCGCAAAGACGTCGCACAAGCGGTAATAATCTGGCAAGGCCTCATCCGCCACAAAACCGGTAAAAACAATGCGCTCGCTGATACCCAGGTCTTCTGCCAGGCCTTTTAGCCGCTGCTCTTCCCGTCCTTTTCCAACGATCACGTATATTAGTTGTGGAAGACGTTCCGCAAGCAAACGCACCGCGCGCATCACCATATCATGGCCTTTGCGCTCATCCAACCGCCCGACGGTCAGGACAACCTGCTTGCCGTGCAAACCGTACTTTTCCACAAGGTAAGGCGGCTTTTTTCGGGGACAAAATAGTGTGGTGTCGACACCCGGCACAATCTTGACGATCTTTTCCCGCCGGATACCCCACTGCTCAAATTCACGGGAAGTACATTCGCTATTGGTAATAAGCTCTTCAGCCTCTTGTATAATCTTTCTCATCAGCCATGCGGTCAGCCAATGCTTCCCAAACCGTGCAGTTTCCGACCCATAAACAGATACGCTGTATTTCACACCAAGCAGTTTTTTACCGAGCAGTCCGGCAGGTCCAACGGAAATAATCTGGCCGCAGTGCAGCTTATTAATACGATACCTCCGAGTGTAGTAAAGCGCATAGCAAACATTTAATATCATTTTTATGATCTTGCTCTTACCGGATTCGTCTACGGGTATTTTTTTACGAATCATGGGAATGGATTCTTTTTTATCAAATTCATCGCACCCTGACGTCCAAGGCGCCAACACCATTATTTTATTCCGGGGGAGACGTTTCCAAACGTGGTAAAAGACGGTGGAGATGCCGCTTACGATAGGTGGAAAATCATTCGTAACGAGCAGGCTGGTCTTTCTTACGTCTTGCGGGTTGGCGTTCATTTATCTGTATTATCCCGTAAAAACTTCTTTTTTTGCAAGCTTTTTACCATCCCCTTTGCGCCCTTTTTTTAAGGGGGACTTGGCTACGGCTTGGTTACGCAAAGGAATACCGGGAAAAAATGTGAAAAACCAAGGGGCTTTATGATTCTTTTCCTGGAAACAGGCAATGAATTGCCTGCCTCTTAGTGTTTGCCCCTATGGGGAATATACAGACTGCCGGCATACTTTTTAAATGATTAAAGTGTTATCAGTGTTTTCTATTGATATAATTTGCCGGTGTGAGTATTTCTTATTTCTCATTTTTCTGTCGTAGAGGCTGACAGCGGCTATGGTCAGCGCGAAGAAAATAAATCCACAAAGCGCCATTCTTACGTTTTGCGAATAAGGGTAGATACGGGTAATTTTCTGGCCTATCATACTTCCTGCCAACAAGTTGACTATAGGTAAAAGAAGAAGGAGTGCCATACATTTGTAGGGAGAAGGCCGGACTATCTGAACCACCACCCGGCACCCCACGTCCAAACCGGGAATGGCGTCCACTTCCAGCAGGTTGAAGGGGTTTTTTATATCCATACACGAACCGCAGCTTTTACAATCTTTGGTTTCCGGGTTACCTATCTCCACAGTCACCCGGTTGCCGCGTATTTGCTTAACAATGCCTCTTTCAATAGTTAGGTTTTGTTTGAGCATGTCAACTGCTGCGGCTTCATGAATTGCCCTTAGAAGGTTGTTGTGGTGGGACAGGGTCGCCTACTTTTTCACGCATCAATTTGCCGACCTTAAATACCACGACGTTTTTGGCAGGCACAAATGCGACTTCGCCTGTGCGGGGATTTCTGGCCTTTCTTGCAGCGCGCTGGCGTATTTCGAAGACTCCGAAGTCGCGCAATTCAATACGTTTACCCAGAGTAAGTTCCCCGATAATCTCATCCAGGAACATTTGTATTGTTTTTTTCACGATCATGTGCGTATTATCCGTCTTTCTGGCAATCTTTTCACACAAATCCCTTTTTGTCGTCGTTTGCATTACAACCCTCCTTAAAATGTAGATAAATTTAGGTAATGTCAGGGAGAATATTCTTGGAATGAATTAAACAAGTCTTGAGTTACTCACCTCAGCGTGATTTGGACGTTTAGTCTTAACTAATTTCCAAACAAAGTAGTTATGATTGTTTTGACATGTTATCAATTCGGGAGAATGTTGTCAATACGTTTTTAGAACTTTGTTAAAAACCCGTTAGTTTGCAAGGTGTGAAGTTTAAAGATGCGTAACAATGTTGAAGGGTAAAACGCCGGGGAGATAGCCTTGTCCAGCGTCTTTTCAAAATGTCTTGACAACCAGGCATTATTCATGTTAGCTTATACTCCTTCAGAACTTTTGCAGATACTTGTTTTCTATAATTTAGAGGAGAAAAACTTATGAAGGTGAGAACCAGAAAAAGCTCAATAAAACACATAAAAATGTGCGGTTTTCGTAAGAGAATGCGGTCAAAGGGTGGTAGAGCGATTTTAAAGAGAAGAAGGAAGATTGGAAGAAGGCCTTTGCTGGACGTATAGGCAGCCTGTAAGTAAAAAAGACCTTAAATATCCTGTAAAACATATTTAAGGTCTTTTTTTTAGTTTATCCTGACGACAGCCGTCTTTTAGCCTTCAATTGAGATGGCTTCTACAGGGCATTCCTCTGCGGCCTGCCTGCAAGCGTCTTCGAGTTGAGAAGGCACAACCATATCTTTAGCCACTGCCACGTCACCCTTCATATCATAAATCTCAGGGCATGTTTGGACACAAAGCTCACAGCCTGTGCATGAATCGGCGTCTACTTTTGCGCGCATAACCATCCTCCTTTACTGATTTCTAAATACACCATGGATTATCAACACAGAAACGAAGCGTCATTATAATAAACAACCTCGTGAGACGCAACAATTATTTGTTGTCCACGTAGGGCGAGCCTTTAGGTTTGCCACTCGTCCTGCAATACCGTTGGGGTTTGCGTGATCATACACGTGCTTGCGCCTAATCACACACCCCTTTCGGCAATATAGTAACCGGAATAGGTATGGCCTGATTTCGCCAAGCTTCGTCAGGGGCAACACAATAGTCGCCCACTGCGAAAGCGGAGGGAAAGCTATCGCAAAAAATTTTTCTTTGTGCCTTTGTGCCTTCGTGTGAGCCGCGATGTGTTTTTTGTTTCCTCACACAAAGCCACAAAGACCACAAAGAATCTAAATTCACCCGTAGGGGCACGGCGCCCGCGTCCCTACTTTGAAATACCTAAACGTTACACCAGACAACCATACAGATTATCCGACACCCCTGCTTGAGATAAATGAACATTTACCGCTACCGCGCCATTCCCAACGCCTTCACAACGTCCTGAGCCTCTTGATACCGTACCTGCTGGGAACTGCGATCAATTATCCAGACGATGCTATCCCCTTCTGCATTCTCTGCACCACCCATTT
>CAYHFB010000056.1:0-12806 GCA_964355695.1 uncultured candidatus Brocadiaceae bacterium | reverse complement strand
CCAAGCCATACGGCCTTTAGGCTACGGGTGGTTGTGTTTGGCTACCGTGACGTTTTTGTATTAACCCCAGCCTTTAGGCTGGGGTTCGTGATGGCTACAGATGGGCTTTAGCCCTGACGGTAATGGGCGAAAGACGTGTGGGCTTGGACTCAGCGCCTTATCAGGTTAAAGATAGCGGTGCAATCTGTGGTTCCTGTTTTTTTGCCGTCCGAGGCTGATTAAAGATGATGAGGAGAGCGGTTTATCCCGGGATGTTTGACCCCGTTACCAACGGCCATCTTGACGTAATCAAGCGCGGTAGCCTCCTCTTTGACAAACTAATCGTTTCCGTAGGTTGCAATCCTTCAAAGGCGTCCCTGTTTTCAGTCGGGGAACGCATGGAGATGATTCGGGAAAATACCAAAGGTTTGAAAAATGTTAAAGTAGACTGTTTCAGCGGAATGTTGGTTGATTATCTCAAGAAACAAAAAACAAACATTCTCTTGCGCGGGATTCGCACCATATCTGACTTTGAAAGTGAATATCAGCGGGCGCTTACCAACAGGGCGCTCAACAAAGAGGTGGAGACCGTATTCGTTATGTCCAGCGAACAGTATGCGTTTTTAAATTCCACACTCATTAAGGAAGTTGTTAGCCTGGGAGGGCAGGTTAGCCAATTTGTGCCTTCCAGCGTTGAAAGGCAATTGATAAAGAAATATAAGCACATTTACGAAAAGAACGGTTCATGAAAATAGGTGTTTTTGTTATTGGTGACATTGTTGGAAAACCAGGTCGCCTCATCTTAAAAGATAAGCTAAAGCCGTTTATACAGAAGGAAGAGATACAGTTTTGTATCGCAAACGGGGAAAATGCGGCGGGCGGCGCTGGCATTACTGGGGAAATAGCGGACGAGTTGTTTTCTTATGGGATAGACGTTATAACGACGGGTGATCACGTCTGGGATAAAAAGGAAATAATACCGGTATTGCAAAAGAATAAGAGCATCCTTCGGCCTGCTAACTACTCGCCCTTAGCGATAGGGAAAGGGTACGTGGTAAAGGATTCAAACGTAGGCACTCCGATCGGCGTAATTAATCTGCTAGGGCGGGTATTTATGAAGCCGATAGACTGCCCTTTCAGGGCTGCGGATGAAATACTCAAGGTGCTGACGCCTGAAACGAAAGTAATCATTGTTGATATACACGCGGAGGCAACCTCTGAAAAGATGGCTATGGGGTATTATCTGGACGGCAGGGTAACCGCCGTCTTCGGCACCCATACGCACGTAGCCACCGCCGACGAAAAAATATTGCCGAACGGGACTGCCTTTATCAGCGATTTGGGTATGACGGGTCCGCACGACTCCATTCTCGGAAGAAGGGTGGATTGCGTGCTGAAGGCCATTTTAACGCAGATGCCGACAAAGTTCGAGGTTGCTGAAAAGGACGTCAGAATAAACGGCGCGAAGATTGTGGTAGACACGAAAACGGGAAGGGCTGAAAGCATAAAAAGAGTCGAAATCAAGGAAGGTGATTAGGTGGGTTTTGCCAGATCATTGCCGTTATTACTTGATACGGAAAAAAGTTTCTCAAAAGTTTTAACCATAACGGAGCTTACCAGAAGGATACGAGGCTCTATTGAGCAGGAATTTTTCAATATATGGGTTGTGGGGGAGGTGTCCAACTTTAAGCGGGCTACGTCTGGACACGTGTACCTGACCCTGAAAGACTCCGGTGCGCAACTCCAGGCGGTGATCTTTAAATCCCTCGCAAGCCGCTTGAAGTTCGAAGTAAAGGACGGCATGCAGGTCATCGCGTACGGTTCCGTTACGGTGTATGACGCCCGCGGCCAGTACCAGCTCATCGTTGAAAACGTGGAACCCAAAGGAATCGGGGCGCTGCAGTTGGCCTTTTTGCAGTTAAAGGAACGGCTGGAAAAGGAAGGGCTGTTTGACCCCGGGCATAAAAAACCGCTCCCCCTGCTCCCGAAAACCATCGCTATCGTAACCTCCCCAACTGGCGCGGCAATCAGGGACATTTTAAACGTTATCAACAGGCGGTTCGCCAGGGTAAAGATACTTATTTACCCGGTAAAGGTGCAGGGAGAAGGGGCGGCGCTGGAAATATCCCAGGCCATCAACGATTTGAACAGCGTTCCCGATATTGACGTGATGATCGTTGGAAGAGGGGGGGGCAGCCTGGAGGATTTGTGGGCATTCAACGAGGAAGTGGTTGCGCGCAGCATTTATGCCTCAAAAATCCCCGTTATCTCTGCGGTCGGCCACGAAATCAACGTAACCATTTCAGACCTGGTAGCCGATAAAAGGGCGCTTACCCCAACCGAGGCCGGCGAACTGGTGGTTCCGCACTACGACCAGTTAAAGGACGCCTTGGAGAAAATTAAGGCTAGACTTCTCCAAGTGTTATGTAATAAAATGTTACTTATCAGGAGTCGCTTGCAGGGAATAAAGGGCAGGCTTTCGCTAAAACGGCAAATCGACAACATACTTCGGCTACAACAGCGGCTGGATGAAATCGCCCAAAGGCTGGATTCCGTCAGTAAACATACGATGGAAATGAAGCGTGAAAGGCTGCTAGGCCTTGTAAACCGGCTTGAAAGTATAAGTCCATTGAAGGTGCTTGGCAGGGGTTACTCTGTCACAACGACGGTAAACGACGCGCCGATTAAGTCGAGCGACGAGTTGGAATTAGGCGCGAAGGTAAAAACAAAGTTTGCACGGGGTAGCATTATATCGTCTGTGGTTGAGATCGTGAAGTAGGAGGTGTTGTTTTGACTACAAAAACCATGAAAGAATCATTACGGTATTTACAAAACGCAAAGGAAATCCTTGCGCACACATCCATTGAGAACAACGATTACGTAGATGTCAAACCCGTGCGGGAGGCGTTTGGCACGGCATATTTGGCCGTGCTGGAAGCTATCAACGAGGCATTGTTGAAGAGAGGGGTGAGTAAAAAGGAGTTGCCTAAATCCGTTGACGGATACAGGATCGCATTGCAGAAACACTTTGCTGCACACAACGGCAAACTCGCTAGAAAATTTGAAAACCTCTACGATATTTTGCACATTGCGGGATATTATAGAGGCCTCATTCGTAGTACCGCTGTGGTAAAGGAAACCTTTAAAGACGCAAGAGAATTTATAGATAAATTTAAATAAATGGCCAAGATAAAATTTGAAGAGGCGTTAAAAAACCTGGAAGAGGTTGTAGACCGGCTTGAACAGGGAAACTTGTCACTGAAAGACACCTTGTCCGAATACGAGAACGGCATCAAACTGTACAAGCAGTGTTCAGCCCTTCTGGAAGACGCGGAAAAAAAGATTCAAATCCTGATGAAGGATGAAAACGGTGAGCTGTGCGCCAAGGATTTCGAGCTGAAACCCACCCACGCTGATGGCGCGGTGGCGGATAATGAATAGGTGGTAACGGTTCGTCCCGCTGCAGAAAACAAAGAGGTGTGCGAAAATGAAACAGGGAAAACGGTGTTCTGAAGCGGGGAAGATGCTGATGGATGTTACAAAATATCTATTATAACTATAGGTCTTATAAGCGGTATAGCAACCAACAAGACTACAATTTTCTCAGCCATATTTACCGTAGCAGCGGTTATACTATTATTTTTCGTGGCATACTTTACCATACCACCGGATAAGGAGGAACAGTCATGACCAGTTTCTATATAATGTTAGCAGGATGCGTTCTCCTGGCAATTGCCGTTTTCGTCTTGACACAAATCGACAATCGCAAGGAAAAACATATCCATTAGTTAGCCGACTCCCCTTTGGGGTTGCTGATGGTTGCAATCCCTGGTATGCATTCAGCGAATTGCAAGGCTGAAGCCTTGCCCTACGTAATAAACGCCGAATCAACAGAACAAGATTCACGAAATATTTATATCCGGAACCTTTTGTATATAAACCAAACACTGAACTATGACTAAACTATTGGATGGTATTGAATTTCCGGAAGATTTGAAGAAATTAACGATTGACGACCTGCCCAAATTGGCGTCGGAAATCCGCGAATTTATCATTGACGTTGTATCGAAAAATCCGGGACATCTAGCCTCAAATCTGGGCGTTGTTGAGCTGACTATCGCCCTCCATTATTGCTTCGATTTTAAAAGGGACAGAATTGTATGGGACGTGGGCCATCAGGCGTACGTCCACAAGATACTTACCGGGAGGAAGTCAAGATTTTCAACCCTGCGGCAGTACAAAGGCCTGAGCGGTTTCCCCTGTAAGACTGAGAGCATTTACGACCCCTTTACGTGCGGCCACAGTGGAGGCGCCATATCGTCTGCAATGGGAATCTCGTGCGCCGATGAAATCCTCGGGTTCAAACGGTCTCTCGTCGCGGTTGTCGGCGATGGCGCCATGGGCGCCGGTATGTCGCTGGAGGCGTTAAACCACGCGGGCGATCTCAAGAAAAACTTGCTGGTTGTGCTGAACGATAATGAAATGTCCATCTCCAACACGGTAGGCGCCTTTTCAAAGTATCTGACTAAGATCAGGACGCTTCCGCTCTTTACCGACCTCAAAAAGGACTTTCACCACTTATTGAGCATACTGCCGGTGTTTGGAAAGTCCGTGGAAAAAACCGTGGATCACGTTGTCGAAATGATAAAAAGAGGGACTGCGCCCGGCCAGATATTCGAAGACCTCGGCTTAAGCTATTTTGGCCCTATTGATGGACACGATTTCCGGGCGCTGACAGGGACGCTAAACGATATTAAAAACCTGAACGGCCCCGTCCTTTTGCATGTGATAACGGAAAAAGGGCGTGGCTTTGAGCCTGCGTTTAAAAATCCGACACAATTTCATAGCTCCGGGAAATTTGAAATGTGCAACGGGAAGATGCAGCCGTCTGCGAGCGAGCCGAAAAAGACTTCCTACACAAAGGTCTTTGGCGATACCCTGGTAGACTTGGCAAAGAACGACCCTAAAATCGTAGGCATTACTGCCGCCATGCCCGATGGTACCGGTATTGTCTCTTTTGGTAAAAAATTCCCTGACCGGTTCTTTGACGTTGGCATTTGCGAACAGCACGCTGTCGGCCTGTCTAGCGGCCTCTTCTCAGGGGGATTGAAACCCGTCGTTGCCATCTATTCAACCTTCTTGCAAAGGGCTTACGATCAGGTGTTTCATGACGTTTGCCTGCAGCAACATGGAATTGTGTTTGCGGTGGACAGGGCGGGTGTCGTCGGCAACGACGGCCCTACGCACAACGGGGTATTCGATATTTCTTATCTCCGGAATCTTCCGGGACTCGTCCTCATGGCGCCCAAAGATGGGAATGAGTTGAGGTCCATGCTGAAAATTGCCATAGATTCCGGCAAGACCGTGGTAATACGGTATCCAAAAGAAGACGTACCCGACGAAACCCTTACCGATTCTTACGAAACGTTTGATATTGGAAAGGCCTCTGTGCTGCGGGAAGGAACGGACGGTGTTCTGCTTGCCTTTGGCGCAATGGTATACCGCTGCCTGCACGCGGCTGAAAGACTGAGCGCGAGGGGTATCGAGGTTACGGTGGTTAACGCGCGGTTTGCCAAACCCCTGGACAAAGAATTGATTTTAGAACTGGTGAGAAACCACAAATTAATCATAACCGTGGAAGACCATGCATTGATGGGCGGATTTGGTTCGGCGGTACTGGAGCTTGTTTCCGACGAAAGAGAGGATGTGAATAAAATCTTAAGAATGGGCATTCCCGACCGGTTCATTGAACACGGCCCTCGTGACCTGATGTTGAAAAATATGGGTCTGGACGAGGAGGGGATTGCTGATAAATTTGTTACCACACTTGAATTAATAGACATAAACAGTTCACTTACTGAGGCGGGAAAGCAGCGTTTATCCGTTTAAACAGATGAAAAAAATCCTCATTTCAGGCAATTTGGGTAAGAAAAAGATAGCCGATTCAATCTACGGCCTCAAACCGTGGCTGGAGAAACACGTAGTTACCGAAATTATCGACCTGTCGAAAGAACAATCGATTGAGAAGGGGGACGCCGACATGATCGTCGTCTTCGGCGGAGACGGCGCCATTCTCGCCACGTGTAGGAACATCGGGAAAAGCCAGATACCGCTCATCGGCGTCCACATGGGACGGTTCGGATTCCTTGCCGAGCTTGTGGAAAAAGACGTCTGCGCGTCGCTGGAAAAGATATTCACCGGAGATTACCGGATACGGAAAAGAATGTTGCTGCAATGCACCGTTGACCGCTCCGGCAAACGCATCAGCGATTCTACGGCGCTCAATGAAGCGGTAATCTCCCGTTCGTCCCTTTCGCGGTTAATCTCCATAAAATTAAACATTAACGGGGAAGACGTTGCAACGTACCGTGCCGATGGATTGATCATATCGACCCCGTTAGGTTCAACGGCGCACGCACTGTCGGCAGGCGGTCCCATTTTGACACCGGATTTAAATGCATTCATCATCGTTCCAATATGTCCGCACACCCTGACGAACCGTCCGTTAGTCGTTTCAGGAGACGCAAAGATCGAGATGGAAGTCTTGTCCCCGTTGAACGAGACCGGGATTACGGTGGATGGCCAGATTTTTGTAAGATTGGAAATGGGTGATAAGGTTAAGGTAGAACGGTCGGAAACTGAGGTACACATGATCGACATCGGCACGAGGACGTTCTACAGCGTGTTGCGTGAGAAGTTGAACTGGGGAGGACAACCTAATTATGGCCGTAATTAAAATAAAAGAAAACTATTGCAAGGGATGCCTTCTTTGCGTGCCGGTCTGCCACCATAAATCAATAATAATATCAGAAATCATCAACGAGCAGGGACTCCACCCCGTGAAATTCAAAGAAGGCGGCGTATGTGACGGCTGCAGAAAATGCGCAATCATGTGTCCGGATATTGCGATTGAGATATATAACTGAAAGTTGATTATACATAAATTGTATTATAGTACGCGTAAAGGGCGGTGTAATATGACAACAAATCTGGTATTAGATGAAAAATTAATTTCTCAGGCTCAAAAGGTAGGGAACCATAAAACTAAAAAAGACGCCGTAACAACGGCATTACAAGAATACATTGCAAGAAAAAGGCAGCTTGAAATCGTTGAATTGTTTGGCAAAATAAATTTCGATAACAACTACGACTATAAAAAAGCCAGAACAAGATGAAAGTCTTTGTTGACACCAGTGTCTGGTCTAAAACCCTTAGACATAAGTCCCCAGACGCTGAAATAACGGGTAAAATTGCTCTAAGCCAGCGAGGTTGTGCTGAGGAACAAAACCCAACATTTATTTGAAGACTACGAACGGTTAATGTTTGGTTTCGCCTTCAGACAAGGTCAAATGAATCTTTTTATTATAAAAGCGGGGAAGACTTCGTAACTATCGTCCGTTTTCAGATCATTTCATGGCATTGTGAGATGTTTTAACTAAAGTGGGGGTGAACATCACAAAATAGCGTAATTTTGTTCACTTGGCACAGACTGCTTGCTCAACATAGCCACTAAATTATTGGTTGGGAAATTAACTTCCTATCTATTGTTTAAGCAAAGGAGTATACGTTGTATGATTGAATCAACATCTGCTAAAACACTAAATGTGTTATCCCCAGAGAATAGTGATGAAATTATTCTGTCTCCCAGCGAGCAAATCCAGAAACGTCGCACAAAAGAATTAGTTTTAGCTTTCTGTGGACCGCTGGGAAGTGGTGTCTCAAATGTTGCGCGAACATTTATTGAGTGTCTTGAAGAAAATGATTATACGACACATTATGTAAAAGTAAGTAAATTTATTGAAGAAATAGCTCCTAAAAATGGATATAAAATAAACAATTTTAAAGAAGATAATAGTATAAGAATCAAAGAGTTGCAAAATGGTGGTAATCATTTGCGAAAAAAGTTTGGATCGGATATTTTAGCACAATTTACAGTAAGAGATATAGCTGTTGAAAGACAGAAAGGTCTAAAATCGAAAAATGAAGAAGGCATCATAAAACAGTCTAATCGTGTTGCTTACATAATAGAATCCTTAAAGCATCCAGAAGAAGTGCAGTTGCTAAGATCGGTGTATGGTAATATGTTTTATATTGTTGGTGTTTTGTGTGCTCATCATGTACGTTGTGATCGACTACAACGGGACAAAGGAATCGAGCATATTGCGGCAGTAACCCTTATGGAAAGGGATGAATCAGAAGAAGAAAAATACGGCCAGCAACTAAAGAAGACCTTACAATATGCAGATTTCTTTGTAAGAAATAATCACGAAAATATTAGGAACATTAAAAATGCTATTGCACGATACATAGACTTAATACTAGGAAAGCCTATAATAACTCCAACTAAGCATGAGTATGCAATGTATATGGCACAATCAGCAGCCCTCCGTTCCGCTTGTCTTTCACGACAAGTCGGAGCAGCGATTTTAAATTCCAAAGGGGAAATTATTGCGACTGGTCGTAATGATGTTCCAAAAGCTGGAGGAGGATTATATACTATTGAAGATAAAGAAAATGATTACCGTTGTGCTTATATGCAAAGCGGTAAGTGTTTTAACGATGAATACAAAAAACAAATTAAAGAAGAAATAAAAAGAATTCTTTCTGAAGAAATTAACGAGCCGGGTAAAGTCGAATCTATTTCTAACCGAATTTCAAAGGAAACAAGATTAAAAGATCTTCTTGAGTTTTCAAAGTCTGTTCATGCAGAGATGGATGCGATAATAAGCGCTGTGAATGTAGGTAATGCATGTTTAAAGGACAGCACATTGTATACAACAACATTTCCATGTCATAGTTGCGCAAGACATATAATTGCGGCTGGAATTAAAGAAGTATATTATATTGAACCGTTTGAGAAAAGTTTAGCGCTTGAACTACATAATGATTCTATTGTTCTTGAACCCTCCGAATTAGAAAGTCAAACTGCAAAAGTTGTATTTCAGCACTTCGAAGGTGTTGCTCCAAGACAATATATAAATTTATTTTGCTCTTACGCAGACAGAAAAGAAAATGGTATTGTGATTAAAAAAAATAATCGAGTGGCAATTCCGGTAATTCCAATGTTTCTAGATTCTTATCTGGATTACGAAACAAAGGTTATTGCCCATTTGGACAAGCTTGAGCTGGATAAATAAATAGGGGGGAGGGGAGGAAGTCTAATGGTTTATAAAAATGATAAAAACAAATCGGAATGTAATTTAAAACAACTTTCCTTTAAAGGTTTTACAGCCGGTAAAAAAGAAGTTGTAATTGATGAAAATAAAATAATTTGTTGCAACTTTGCAGAATTAGAAGAAAAAAAGATAGAGGATGGGATTTTAAAAAAATTTTTAGAACATGACAAAAATCTAGGTTGGTAATTAATCTTCTAAATATTAAAAAACATTATCTGTAAGGCCTAATAAGGTCAACCATTAGCCAGGTAAGACAATCTATATCAAGCATTTTTTTCTTTTATAGAAAAAGAGCTAAAAATGTTTTTTAAAACCAAGGATTACAAAGCCATCGGCTAATGTTGGGTTTCGCCTTGCTCAAACCAACCTACTGAAGAAACAATCACAAAACCATGAAACAACTACTAACAGGAAACGAAGCCGCCGCTGAGGCGGCATTACAGGCCGGTTGCAGGTACTATTACGGGTATCCGATAACGCCGCAAAACGAGCTTATTAACTACATGTCGATAAAAATGCCACTACTTGGCGGGACTTTTATCCAGGCAGAGAGTGAGATTGCGGCAATTAGCATGGTACACGGGAGCGCCGCTGCGGGCGCGCGCACCATGACGTCCTCATCCAGTCCGGGCATCAGCCTGAAGCAGGAAGGGATATCCTACCTTGCAGGCAGCGAGCTTCCCTGCGTAATTGTTAACATACAGCGGGGCGGACCTGGACTCGGCGATATCTCGGCGTCACAGGCAGACTATTTTCAGGCCGTCAAGGGCGGCGGGCATGGCGACTATCATTGCATCGTGCTTGCGCCTGCATCCGTGCAGGAAATGGCCGACCTTGTGTACGATGCTTTTGACCTTGCCGACCAGTACCGCAATCCCGTCATGATTCTGGGCGACGCCCAGATCGGGCAATTGATGGAACCCGTGGAATTTCCTAAAAAGCAGAAGAAACCACTCCCCGCAAAAAATTGGGCGCTTACCGGCGCCGATGGAAGAGAACGGCGCATCATAAAATCGTTCTACCCCGTAAAAGGCGAGTTGGAGGTGTTCAATGCGCACTTGCAGGGAAAATACCGTCTCGTGGAAAGCAAAGAAGTCCGCTATGAGGCGCTCAACGTCGAGGATGCAGACGTGGTTCTGGTTGCCTATGGCACGTCTGCCCGTATCTGTAAAGAAGTGGTTAAAAAAAGCAGCAACTTTTCCTTCAAGGTTGGGTTGATACGCCCGATTACCCTATGGCCATTCCCGAAGGAATTTATTCGTTCCATATCTGAAACCGTGCCATGCATCTTAGCCGTTGAAATGAGCGCCGGGCAAATGGTTGAGGACGTGAGGCTGGCGGTTGAAGGCCGATGTCCCGTGCATTTTTATGGAAGGACGGGCGGTGGAGTTCCCACCTCTCTGGAAGTAATCAAAAAAATTGTTGAAATTGTGCCGGACAACCGCGAAGCCAACGCCTTATTACAATTAGCCGAGGTTAAATAACGTGCAAGCCATCTTCGAAAAACCAAAATCTTTTATTGATACCCCAACGCATTTTTGCCCCGGCTGCGGACACGGCATTGTGTTGCGTTTGATCGCAGAAATTATCGATAGCCTGGATATGCGGGGAAAGACCATCGGCCTTGCCCCTGTAGGCTGCGCCGTCCTTGCCTACAATTATTTAGACATCGACATGTGCGAAGCCGCCCACGGACGTCCTCCCGCCGTTGCAACGGGGATTAAACGAGTCCATCCCGACCACATCGTGTTTGCATATCAGGGCGACGGCGACCTTGCGGCTATCGGGATGGCAGAGATTGTCCACGCCGCCAACAGAGGGGAAAACATCACCTTTATCTTTGTTAACAATGCGGTCTATGGCATGACGAACGGCCAGATGGCGCCAACAACCCTGCTAGGGCAAAAGACGGCAACCTCGGTGCGTGGCCGCGATCAGGTCAACCATGGACACCCCATCCGTATGTGCGAATTACTAGCAGTCCTTGACGGCAGCAGCTATCTTGCGCGGGTAAGCGTCTCATCCCCGGATAACGTGCGAAAGACCAAAAAAGCCCTCGAAAAGGGCTTCAAAACCCAGATAGAGAAAAAGGGATTTTCTCTCATAGAAATCCTATCCCCCTGCCCCATTTACTGGCGGATGGATGCAAACGAATCGATGAAATACATTGATGAAACGATGGCGCGAACCTTCCCGTTGGGTGTGGTGAAAGACTGGGAGAAGGGTAATTAGCGGGTAATTCAAGACACACCAATCTACGGCATGATGGTTGCGTAATTCGTCCTGTATTCAAGATAAGCCTGAACCCTGACTTTGATAGTATAAAAGCGTTGTGCGGTCAATAAAGCACTCAAAAGAATAAAAAGCAGGGTTCAAGTTGCAAACTTGAACCCGCAAGGATGTTTTGGTGTTTGTGCCGCCCCTCCGGGGCTTGATAATGTCTTACAATAGCTCTTCCACCGCTTACGCAGTGGGCTACTATTGTGTTGCCCCTAACGGGGCGTGACAAAGACACCCCTTCGGGGTGTAACAATCGTAGCCCACCATTGAAAAAAGAGGGTAAAATGGAAATTAAGACAACCGTTAGAGAGTTTTCTAAAAATATAAAACAGTATCATCTTCAGCCTGATACCTATATTCGAGTAATCGTAAATGACCTCACGCGAGAATCGATAAATGCCGCTGAAAGTAATAAACTACCTGCAATCACACCGGAAGAGCAAAGACGTTTATTAAATCTGATCCAAAGCGAATATCAACCGGATGCGTCAGAAGAGCTAATCGAAGTCATTGAGAAATCACATATAAATACTGATAGTTTAAACTTAGAATGAACGATGGCATATTTACTTGATACGAACCACTGTATTTATCTAATGAATGGGTGGAATAATCCTAAAGACAAACTTAGCCACCAGGAAAGAAATACTGTTGCAGCGTTCAGCAAAATAGGAAATGATGTGATTTATATATGTGAAGCGTCTATCGGTGAGCTTGTTTACGGGGTGGAGCGTTCTAAAAGAAAAGAATATAACCTCCGGAAATTAAAATCATTTCTATTAGCTGTTCCACCAATTCCAGTAACCCGAAGTGTTTGGGATATTTATGGACAGACGAAGGCTCAGCTTGTTAAGGTTGGAAAAATAATGCCTGACATTGATCTTCTCATTTCTTCAACAGCGAAATATAATGACTTAGTTCTCGTAGGAAATGATAAGCACATGAACAATCTTCCAGAATCATTCATTCGAGAAAATTGGGCAGGAGTATAACAACAAGGATCAGTCAAAACATCAACATTTTTACTACTACCTAAATCCTGCAATCGTTTTTAGACGACAATTGCTAAAACAAGCATTAATCAGTGGTTACGGGATATTTATATGAATTCATTATTCACTCAAAAAGTGAATGTTTAACCTTGTGAAAAATGCTATAAAGCCAATAAATACAATGTCTTGTAAAGTTTTAATTAAATTCGATTGCAGGATTTAGGTACTATTTTCAGAACCATCATAAATCCGTCTACGCGCTTCCTGCGCACACTACGATAAAGAGAGACTTTATGACAGAAGAAATAATCCTGGCCGGCTTCGGCGGCCAGGGCATGATGCTTTTAGGGAAATTACTTGCACAAGCCGCTATGGGTGA
>CAYHFB010000055.1:0-12932 GCA_964355695.1 uncultured candidatus Brocadiaceae bacterium | reverse complement strand
CAGCACCCTCATTTTCCCGATACCAGGCAGGATAATCAGTGCCTCCACCAAAAAACGAAATCCTGTACGGGGTTCTGCTGATTATCATGTTACGCTCCTCATCAATGGAAAAAAGACAACCGGTTATCAAGGTCTTAGAAATTACGGCACCATTACCACTTACACTTGTCTGATCTTTTGACTATGAATAACAGCGAATCAATACTTTTCACTGACAATCAACTTTGATTATAATTACTCAATCTCACAAGATATTCATCTAATTTTTTCTTGGGATGATGAGAATAAGCAATTTGTTGCAATTCTTTTCTCCTCGCCCAATTTAAGTCATCGCTTTCCATAACGCCAGGGTCCTGCTTTCCATAATCGCTCCAATTATTATGCATAATTCTCAAACCGTATTCGTTTTTTAGAGCAAGTTCTCTCAATTTCGTACCAGGGAAAGGCACTGCAATAGGAAAAGTGATAGAATACAAATCAAGTTCCTTGCCTAATTCAATAGCCTTAAATATCTCGTCTTCGGTGCTTCCTTCCAACCCAATGATAAACGCCCCCACCGGAATAATGCCACATTGCTTGGCCCATTTCACACTATCGCGCATCTGAGATATTTTTGTTCCCTTTTTGATTCGTTTTAAAGTCGATTCGTCAGCGCTTTCAAAACCGAAAAATACGTAATAACAACCTGCTTTCCTAAAAAGTTGAAACAGCTCATAAGAGTTTCCACTTACCCGCATAGAACAAGACCAAGTGATTTTTTTGTTTAAACCTCTCCGTATCAATTCGGCACAGAATTCTTGCAGCCATTTTTTATTTAAGTTGAAAGTTTCGTCCAAAAAGGCAATCGACTCGCAACCAAATTCATCAATATTCCTTTCAATTTCTTGCAATACGGAATCAACACTTCGTTGACGCGGCTCATTGCCCAAGGCCCGACAGCAAAAGGTACACTGGAAAGGGCAGCCTCTACCTGTTATCATTGGCAACTCTAGTTTTGTTCGGTGGGGATATGTTCCCAGATAATTGCTTAAATTAAATTCTTCCCAAGCAGGGAAAGGAATGGAATCTATCTCTTGAATACGCACTGATGAATAATCGTTCTTCCCCCGAGTTACTACCCCAGGAATCTTTGATAATTCATTAAGGTTCCTGATACAATCAAGTATTTGGGGTAATGCAGTCTCCCCTTCACCACAAACGACAAAATCAAAGGCTGGAAACTCCTCAAGTGTTTCCCGTGGAAGAGCTTGAGCGTGAGGACCTCCAACGCATATTATGCTATCAAGTCTTTGGTTCTTTATTTTGGCGGCAATGGTACCAGCGGCTTTAATCTGAACAGAGAACGCCGTAAAACCAATTAAGGACGGTTTTTGTTTGTCCACGATATCCAGCAACTCCTCCACAGCTACAGAATCCATAACCATATCAATATATTTACTTTTATAGCCCTTTGCTTTGCATGTTGCCATCAAGTAAGCAATACCTATATTCGGTGTTTCTTGATTGGGTATGTCGTTCTCGACACGCATAACCATTTTCTGCTTTTGGCTGTATGCCCAATCCATTGATGGATTGACAAATAACACATCTAAATCGGTATTGATCATAATTACCTCATTTATTAAGTTTTTAAGTATTCTTTTCAAAAGCCAATGCAGGCTAGTAGGTTATTTAATACCGGGTAAACTACTACGGATTTGCCGAGTTTCTTTGTACCATTGCATAGTCCGTTGTATGCCTTCGCTCAGGGAAACTTTGGGAGACCATCCAAGCGAATCTTTGGCTTTTGCCGTATCAAGGCACAGTTTCGTTTTAATTGTCGGCTTAGACAGATCATATTCAATTTTAATGTCTTTACCGGAACAGGCAACAATATTCTTAACTAAATTATTTATCGAAGTGGAAGCGCCATATCCAACGTTATAGAGTTCAAATGAAGATTTCTGTTTTTTAATAGAAAGTTCTACGAAATCTGTAAGGTCTGAAATATACAACAAATCTCTTTCTTCCTCGCCAGATCCCCATACGATGATTTTTCCGTCGCCGGCAGTCATCACCTTAGTCATGGTGGCTCCAAATACGTGGGATCTCTCCAGATCGAATTTGTCATACGGCCCGTATATATTTGAGTGCCTAATTACCGTATATTTTGTGGATTTCATCCTAGAATAGAATTCACACATCTTCTCAAGATAAACCTTTGTCCACCCCACGCCAAAGTAATTGGGAAACAGCTCCTTATTTGCATCAAAATCTGTTTCCTTCACGGGCGTATCACCCGATTGATACATAACGGTGCAGCTAAAAAAAACCAAATGGGATACTTTATGTTCGTATGCCGCTCTGAAAATGAGCGAGTTCATGATGGCATTGTCTGTGACGTGATAACAAGGCTTGTTGATAATATCCTTTGCCCCTGACGTTGTTGCCGCTGCCTGGATTATTATGTCCATTCCTTCTATTACACGATTCACGTCGTCTCTATTGGTGAGGTCCGCTTTGATCGCCTTTATTTTTGGATTATTCTGAGGAATAGATTTTAAATAGGTTCCATATATCACCCCGTCATCCCTCATTGCAAAAGTTTCAGCGATATTTCTACCAATAAAACCTGTAGCTCCACACACTAAAATTTTCTTCTTATTCATTTTTCCCCTACGATTACATTGCTTAATCATCATTTCTAGTCGAATTATACCAATCGACAGTCTTCTTAATGCCTTCTCTAAAAGGCACCCCTTTTCTTTTGCCAAATATAGATTCATACTTTGTCGTACTCAACATTCTGTAAGGAATAGCACTTGGCTTGGTTTCATCATATTCAGGAGAAACATTGTGACCACAAACATCCAGTATCGTCTTGACGGCCGTCCTTACGCTAAGAGCGTCTCCACTGCCAATATTGACCGGGTCGCATACGCAATATCGGTTAAGAACATTAAGAATATCATCTACAAAATCCTCTACATAAATGAAATCTCTGACAGTGTATCCGTCACCCCAAACCACATAAGGATTTTCTTTCTTTAAAGCCCGTTTAATTAAAGCAGGGATAACATGCGATTTTTCATCATCAAAGTTATCATAAGGACCGTAAATGTTTGTCGGTCTAACAATACCTATCTTTAAATCATGTTTTTTATAATAAAATGTTGCCAGTTGTTCAATATATCTGTTTATCCATCCCACCCCAAAGTAAAGATCGTAAGGCGGTTTATTCTGGTCGAGTTGTTCCTCACTGATCGGGTAATATGCTTCGTGGTAAACGGTAGAACTGCTTATAAAAACAACCTTTTTTACCTTATTCAAACTACAGGCTTCTAAAAGACCCGCATTAATCTTTAAGTTCGGAAGTATGGATGCAGTCGGGTTTTCTTTCATAATTTTAGCCCCAAATACCTGAGCAGCACAGATTACCATATAATCAATACCCTTCGTAGCTTCAACACAATCTTCAAACCGTGTAAAATCAAATTTTTTATAATCGTGTTTTAAAAAAACCGGTTCTTTTGAAAAATAGGTTGATAAAACATTCCCACCCATGGTTTTAAATCTTCTTGTTAGACTAGAGCCTACCAATCCTGTGCCACCCGCAACTAAGATATTTTTCCCTTCTAATGAGGATAAATATGCTGAACTAACCATGTGTTCTCTTATCTCCGCAATTTAATTTGCTCACAGTTGTAAAGATATGCCCCTTTTTTATTCCCATACCAGATTACTTCTTTACACCAGTCTTCCCAGGATGACCACGCCAAGCTTGACTGATAAATAAGGTATCTGTATTTTCCCTGTTCGATGGGTACAGATTTGCCTGTTAATACCGCCCGGTAGACCTCCCAAATATTGTAAGACAATTCTAGAGAGCCGTCTTTTTTCTGGAACGGTAATTTAATTAAATTTCTATTTAGTAAAATTGTTTCATGGAGCAAGCCTTGGGGCAGGTCCAAACCTCTTTTGTTAAGAAATTTACCAAGTTCTTTTTCTGCTTCAGCATAAAACAGATCAAGTTTGTTTTCTGTGCACAGTTTGATTAATATCAACTCATCAACAGGCCACCAGATATTGAGATATTCTTTAGACTCGCAATATTCTGCACCTCCATTTTGTATATCTATAGCTTTTTCGTAAAAGAATGTATGGATTTCAGAATGTATGGGCGATGTTACACCTTCTATAAAAACCTCGATCAAATCCTTAAATCTCACTGAGCACATTATGTGTAATATAATGAACGGTATTTGTAAGACCTTATCGAAGTGTAGCAGAGACGTCATCCAGCCGAAAACCCTTGATTTGACCCAGTCTTGCGGGGGCATGCTATTCGTCCCGACAACGAGTTGCTGGGTTTCATATATTTCCTCCGTATCAGCCAGGCTTCCATGTACATTGATAATTTTAGTTTCACGGACAACAAAATCGTATTTCTTTTGATATTCAGGACTACCCATTTCGGTGTTAGGAAGAAGCGACAGATTGTTAAACTGAATTCTATTATGTTGCCCGTTTTCTATTACAAGCGACACCCCTTCTTTAAAGGTATGATATGTTTCTTCCGGCAACGCCAAGATAATATCCGTGTACGTTTCCACATTATCCGCGGTAAACTTATGCTGAAGCTCTTGAAAGACTTCAACTGATATATTCTGGCGATTTACACTTTTTAGTGTCTCTTTGTTCATTGATTGGAGTGAAAGTGTCACCCCTTTGTTCAACCCAGCGTCAGACAGCGCCTTTTGTATTTCATACGAACGTTCTGTAGAATTCTTTGTGTTTTGTACTGAAAGCGACCTGGGGTAACCAAACTTCTTTTTATTCGCAGCCACATATTTAACGATTTCAATATCCCGCTCAAGAATCCCAAAATTAGCGTCACAGCAATATATGAACTCAATTTTACGATTGCTAAACCAGTCGACTTCTTTACAGATTCTTTCAAGATTGTAAGTGTATACCTTGGCGTGGGTGGCTTTTCCCCAGTCACAATAAGAACAGGAAAAAGGGCAGCCCCGATTTGTTTCCCATAGTACGATCCATTGCTCCTTGGGATAAGCCTCCATTAACGGATCAAAGACTCCATCAAGATAGGGAGAAGGGATTGTATTCAGGTTTGAAATTCTTCCACAACCCGGGTTTTGGACAAGCCTATTACCCCCATCGACATAACTTATAGACGGGATTTTATCCCAATCGCCCGTAATACAGTTTTCCAAAATACCGAGAACGATGGCTTCCCCTTCGCCATGGCAAGTGATATCTACAAAAGGGTTGTCTCGTAAAAAGGGTTCAACGCTATTCGGCACCTGGGGGCCACCAAAAACGATAATTACATTGCCATTCCTTTGTTTGGCCTTCCGAGCGATTTCAAGAGACAATCTTAAGTTCCAGACATAGGCGCTAAAGAATACTATATCCGCCATCAACAGTCTTTCTACCGCAGTCTCGACTGGGATACGTTTATAAAGGGGCAATAAAAATTCAAACTCGTCCCTATTCTTAAGATATCTTTGGGCATAGCCCTGGAGAAATCCAAGAGAATAGGGAAGGTAATTCTGTCCTGAAAAACTATTGTTTATCTGAACCATCCCTAATTTTATTTTATTGTTTGATTGTTTACAAACCTTTTTCATGTGGGAATTACGCAATGAGCGCCTTTGCATGAAATACATTGTAGTGGTCGGTTAATTTATCCTTGTTTTCACGATACCACGCAATGGTTTTACCGATTCCTTCTTTCATCGACATCCTGGGCGCGTATCCTGTTTTTTCTCTAGCCCTTGTTATATCAAGCACCCGCACACTCTCACCGGCGGGTTTTGATGCATCCCACTGGACTTTTAGTCCGGGAACAAAGGATGCAATAATATCTACAAGTTCTTTAATGGTGATCCCTATTCCAGAACCAAGATTCAGTGGAATGCAATCGGCTGCCTTTTCCAAGGCCAACAACATTCCATCCGCCACGTCGTCGGCAAATACAAAGTCCCTTATTGACGAACCATCCCCCCATACAATAAAAGGGTCTTCTCTTGCTACTGCTCGTCTTATTAGTGACGGGACAACCATTGAAGAGGAGGGGTCAAAAGAGTCATGAGGGCCGTAAACGTTCGACGGCCTGACAATTGCAATCGAGCTCCATCCAAATTCTATTTTATAACTCTCCGCTTGAAGTTCCCCCATCCTTTTTGCCCAACCGGCAAACAGGTTCGTATGATGCGGAGGGGCGTCCCATGCGATATCTTCTTTCTTCGGTTCGTTTGTCGGAGGATAAATGCCGATAGTGCTCGTATAGAGAAATCTTTCTATGCCCCCGACCCTTGCGGCTTCCATAAGAAGGGTGTTGAAAACGAGATGTGGAACGAAAAAACTGGCAGCCTTGGCCCGCCCCGTAGAAACGGCGCCTTTCGTTCCGGCAAGATTGAAGACGTAATCCATTCCCTTAACAACTTTATTGCAAAACTCCCAATTCGTTAAATTACCCCTGATAAACTCGGCCTCCTGATGGGACAGCGAAGGGTCGTCCAAAGAGGCAATCCGTACCTTCGCCCCACGATCAACGAGCATTTTTACAAGCGGGCGGCCAATAAGTCCCGTGCCGCCTGCTACTAGCACTTTTTTGCCTTTATACATTTACAACCTCCGTTATTATTTTGTTACCGTCAATGCCTTCCATGGACAGTGCGACAATTCCTCTTTCCAATAATCCAGAATATCCTGGAGTGTTTTCTCTAAAGGTATCTCCGGCTCCCATCCTGTTTCATCTCTAAATTTATCAATGCAAGGTATCTGCAAGGTAACGTCGGATGGCCTTAGTAGCTGTGGGTCTACCCTAACTTCAAATTTCTTTTGTGAGAATGACAACAGTATTTCTAACGCCCGGCCAATAGTCAGTGTTCTATTCCCGCCTATGTTATAGACCTCGCCAGGCTTGCATTTATTCACCAGTATCCAATATGCCTTAACAGCGTCCCTCACGTCACAGAATGTCCTTACCGAATTTAAATTCCCCACCCTGATAACAGGTTCGCTCAGTCCCAATTCTCCGGCAGCAACCTGTTTGGCGAAAAAAGACATCGCAAAAACGTCTCCCCTCCGGGGTCCCGTGTGCGTAAACATCCTCGTGCGAATGGTCCTGATTTTATAAGAAGCCCAGTATTGAAAGGCTACCATGTCCTCACCGACCTTGCTCACCGCATAGGGAGAGGCTGGTCTGAAAGGACACGATTCCCTGATGGGTACTTCCTGCTCGGTAACTTGCCCATAAACTTCTGAAGACGAACAAATATGAATAACAGGGTCGATCCCGTTAAGACGAACCGCCTCAAGGAGATTTGCCGTTCCTATAACGTTTGTCCACAAGGTTTGTATCGGTGTATTAAAACTGGACAGCACGTAACTCTGCGCAGCCAGGTGGAAAATAACGTCAGGGTTGATCGCCTTGAAATGCCGCAACAGACCGCTAAGATCACCGAGGTCCCCCTCAACCATCTTTATCTTATTATAAATCTTTGCCAGATTGTCTTTTGGGCTTCGCCATCTGCACAGACCGTAAATTTCATGACCTTCATTAAGATTGAGTATGTATTCGGCAAGGTGGCTTCCAACAAAACCCGTTATTCCTGTAATTAAAATTTTCATACGGTATCATCCTTTGTGTTTTAAATTAGGCATTCGGCGACTTTTATCTGTTTATACGCAGGGCAAGGCTTTTGCCTTGCAACTGTCTGAACATGCACCAGAGATTGCACCCCTAAAGAGTTCACACAAGGACACGGGCACCGTGTCCCTACTTGGAAATTCCTGTATACCTAAAAAGGCCCCTTGAATTCCACTTCCTCGATATGCAGTTTAGCCGTTGGTTGCCAGGCGGCTTTATTGGGAAATACCAGGAGATATGCCATTGATGCAATCTTTTTTGCATCAGGGTAAAACTCCTGCTCAAGCGCCGGAGTCGTTGGGCAAGGAACGAAGGCAAATCCCATTCGGCGCACCTCGACGTCCCGGTGCAGATTTTTTTCCACAAGCTGCGCGACTATCTCAGCCCCAGCGCCGCAGGGCAGCCATGCGTTGTCTACAATTATAAGTTTTTTTGTTTTTCTTACGGAGGTCTCAATTGTATGGATATCCAACGGACTAAGGGATACAGGGTCTATAACTTCCGCCTCAATACCCATTTCCTGTAAATATTGCCGCGCCCTCAAACATTCTATTACCGTTTGTGAAATACCAACAAGGGTGATATCTTTGCCTTTTGCAAGTATTCGCGCCTTGCCAAAAGGAACGCAATAACTTTCCTGGGGGACATAACCCTTTTGATAATAAAGGAGTCTATGTTCAATAAACAAGGTTGGATTATTATCACGTATACTTTGAATGAGACATCCCTTTGCATCGTAAGGCGTTGAAGGGGCAAATATTTTTAATCCGGGAATATTTAAAAACAATGGATAAATACTTTGCGAGTGTTGTGCGCCCTGCCCCCAGCTTTTACCAATAAGCGACCGAATAACCAGAGGAACACAAGCCTCCCCCCCAAACATATAGCTCATCTTGGCCGCCATATTAACGATCTGATTCATGGCTAAAAGCACGAAGTCCATCCTGATATGGGTGTGAATCGGCCTCAATCCGGCCAGTGCCGCTCCGATGGCCACCCCAGTCATGCCGTCCTCAGATAATGGCGTGTCAAAAACCCTTCTATTTCCAAATTTCTCCGCCAAGCCTTTTGTCGTCCCCAAGATAGCTTTAGGGTCGTCAACGCCCTGTCCAAATACGATTACGGAGGGGTCTCGTTCCATTTCCTGTTCGGTAGCTTCTCTGATAGCCTCTGCATAGCTCAAAATCCTTTCCACCTATTTACTCCTTAAAGAGGCATTCATAAAGTTCGTCCTTACCAGGGAATGGGCTTTCTTCTGCAAATTTGAAGGCATCTTCAATTTCACGGTCTATTTTTTTTTCAATGGTATTCTTATGAAACGGTTCCAGGCATTCGCCAAGTATTTTTAACTGGTCTTTTTCCTTCCATACACCTACCTCATCCGCACTCCGATAACCCAACGCAAAATCATCACAGGGACCGACGTGTTCCTTCCATCGGCAGGTAACGCACTCCAAAAACACCGGGCCAAAGTCACCGTTCCTCATCATTTCAGTATATTTACTCGTCCGTTCGTATATGGAGCCTATGTTGCTATCCTCAACCCTTTCTACTACCGGCAAACCATAGCTCTTTGCCCGTTCACAAATATTATCCGAATGATGACGGTTCAAGTGATGCGAGTGAATGGCATACGTGTTGTTTTCGCAAACAAATAAAATTGGAAGTTTTTTTAACGCGGCAAAGTTCAGGCTTTCATGAAATGCCCCTTCATCCACCGCACCATCACCAAAGAAGCTCACAACTATTGAACGAGACTTGTTATACTGCAACGCATAGGCGTAGCCGACGGAAAGTGGGATTGTTGTGCCAACTATGGCCGAAGTACCCATGACCCCTTTTTCTCTGTCTATTAAATGCATTGAACCACCCTTTCCTCTGGCACAACCGGTAACCTTTCCGTAAAGTTCGGCTATCATCTTCCTCAAGTCACCGCCTTTAGCAAGGTACATTGCGTGCCCCCTATAAGTCCCAAAGGCGATATCATCCTTTCGCAATGCCTCACAAACCCCCACGGATATTGCCTCTTGCCCTATGGACAAATGCACAGGGCTTTTTATCTTGTCGGTTGGGTAAATCCTAGCTATTTCTTCTTCTACCCTGCGAATTCGGTAGAGGGACGTATAGAATGTTTCCATCAATTTCGAATCAGTTTTGTGCATGTTTATACAGCTTCCTTTTTTTGCCTTCCAACCGAGCTTAAATATTTCAGATGAGTCGAGTACCTTGTGGGAATTGCCATCTGGCCTGAAATTATCAAAGGCTACTTTGCAACGATACAGAACAGCATCTTTTATTCAATAGATTTTAAGATTGTCTACAACAAATTGTTATTCTTGGGAGCAGATAGGTTATTGAAGGGGTTTGTTGTATATAAGCAAGACCGTTTCATCATACGGGTCATTAGCAAGTACATAACCTATTTAATTGTTTTTCCCCCCAAACAATGCAATATTATCGAATGCCTCATTATAGGCGCCGCCATTCGCATGGTGTAAAATGATTTCAGCGAGTCTTTTCGCCCTTACATCGGCGTTGTGAAATGTCCGAACCTTATCATATCCTGACAAGGCGATTCCATTAGCTATATCCGGGTGCTGTGCATAGAATTTATATTTCTCATCCATCTCTTTAAAGGTCTTAAAGTAAACGATGTCCTTGCCATCATCAAAGAGCCTTCGTGACTTGAACATAGATTCCTCGTCTAGGTAACACAGGCATAGTCTTTTGCACGCCATAAACTCAAATGGCTTGCCAACAAATCCTTTTGTTGTTGCGCCCATGGGTGACACCAGTACCTTGAATTTGTTTATAAGCCTCACATATTCCATAACGTCTTCTAGCACGTCATCTCTACGTGCAGATTTTGCAATATGTAGTATTTGATTCCTATCTTGTGAAAAGAAATCATACCTGCCAAAGGTAGTACCTATAAAACCAATCTTATCATAAATAGGTGAAGCAATGTCATCAAATAATTCGGTATGTATCCACGAAGGCAACCAATAACGTGGTTTATCTCCATACGGGTTTAAGCTGTCCTCTGCTATCATAAAGTATAAGTCGAAATACTTAGATTTTTCTTTAGCATTGTCATAGTAAAATGTATGACCGGATTTGGTAACCAAAGACTCCGTTTGTATGTTAGCAACAAATTGTTTTCCGGCAACCATTTTCACCAAAAACAACTGGGGCTCCCAATCACCATTAACGCACAGTATTGGATATTTAACCAGCTTTTCAAGATCAAGGGGTTCATTATAACTATGAGAAAACGAATAATACAGGTACCCATTCCTTTCAAGGGACGTCTTTAATCCATGATGCAAGCTGTAAATTCTACTTGTTGTGGGCGTCTCATAAAGAAGATTAATCTTATCAAATTTGTTACTGTTTCTGTTGTGCGCGGGTGTAGCCGTTATATTAGTACATTCAGAAATATTTTTGCTAAACTCATTCCGTAATTGTATTAATATTTCGTTACCGGGGTATTCCTTAAGCAACGAGTTAACAATCCCTACTCCATTTTCATATTGTTTTAAATCAACAACAATACTCGCAAAATTTGTGGCGTGCAAAGCAGTTACTTCGTAACTAAGCGCCCTGGCAAAATTGACTAAGGCCTTATTTTTTAGACCTTCCAACCGATCTACAACACCGAGGTTGTTATAACCGGCGCCGGAATTACGTACAAATCTTATGGCAGACACTGCAAAAGCCCTTGCTTCGCTCAGGTTTGATTCCTCTATTGCTATTTCTCCAAGAATGGTCATTGCCGGGAAAACAAGTGAGTCTAGCTTAATGGTTAGTAAACCCCTAACGAAACCATTGCAAGGAGACATATAGGCGTCAACGGCGTTTTTCTCATCAAGCCTTATTTGCAAAAGGATATCTTTAATTTTACGGCGAATGTCTTTTCTCGGAGACAGATTGTAAAGCTTGATAAAGAACGCCAACGCTTCGCCAAACATGCCTATTTTAAATTCACAGTCGCCTATCATTTCCATAACATCCAGATCATTTGGGTAAGCCTTCCTGAAGGGCAAAGGTACTTTTAAGGCATGTACATATTTAGCCGACTCTATAAGTTTTTTTATCTCCTGTTTAATGGTTTCAATGGTATCCATAAAGCCTTTTTTCCCTTGACAATGAGGCCGAGCAGAAATTTTGCCAGAAATAAATGATAAAACTACTTCCATACTATTTTTTAGATATCAAATTCCTTTATTGCGTTTGCAACATACGCAATCTGTTCCTCAGTTAATTCTGGATACATCGGCAATGACAATATCTGTTCTGCATAAGCCTCACTGATGGGGAAATCGCCCTTTTTGTAACCTAAATATTGGTAGGCCTGTTGCTCATGCACCGGAATTGGGTAGTGTATACCGGTTGCAATTCCATTATTCTTTAAATGTTTTTGCAGTGCCTCACGTTTTGTTGTACGCACAACATACAAATGGTACACGTGACGCGCATACTTAGCTTCTAAAGGAAGCAATAGATTATTGCCGGACAACAATTTGCCGTAAAGGCCGGCATGGTTTCGGCGGGATTCATTCCAGTTTTCAAGGTATTTAAGTTTAACACGTAGCACAGCGGCTTGTAATGTATCCAGACGCCGGTTATAAGCAATGAAAAGGTGTTTGTACTTCTCCTGTTGTCCATAATTGCGTAACATGCGCACGCGTTCTGCGATTTCTTTGTCATGAGTAACCAGCATACCACCATCACCAAAGGCCCCCAGGTTTTTCGCTGGATAGAAACTAAAGCAACCAATATTTCCGATCGAACCTACTTTTCGACCCTTGTACAGTGCGCCATGAGCCTGGCAAGCATCTTCTACAACGATAAGATTGTGCTTTTTTGCAATCTCCATAACAGTATCCATATCTGCTGGTTGACCATAAAGATGCACGGGAATGATAGCACGGGTGCGTTTCGTAATAACGGACGCTATGTTACTTGTGGCAATGTTGTACGTTTGCGGATCAATATCAACCAACACAGGCCGCGCCCCTGTAAACGCAATCGCTGATGCAGTAGCAATGAATGTGTTGGCAACAGTGATTACCTCGTCTCCAGTACCTATACCATATACACGCAAGGCTAACTCTAAAGCAGAAGTACCACTGTCCAGTCCAACGGCAAATGGCACATCGCAGTATTGTGCAAAATCCTTCTCAAACTGCTCCAGTTCCTGGCCGAGAATAAAATCGGCATTTTCAATAACATTCTTAATACTAACGTTTATTTCTTTCTCTAAAACACGGTA
>CAYHFB010000054.1:0-13061 GCA_964355695.1 uncultured candidatus Brocadiaceae bacterium | reverse complement strand
ACATTCGTTATTCCTTGTTCGATATTCGGTTTTGTGCTTATAGCACATCCCTTAATTTAACACATAAGGGGGAAACTCCGCCCCTGCGAATGTATACAAAAGAGGCGTGATTGATCAACTACCACTATGCTAACAAGAAAAGAAATAGAAAACCGTGAAGAGCGTGAACTTGCCCCTTATGCAATGAAAAGCAAGGATTCCAGGGGCAGGAAATACGCAGAGGACGAACACCTCTACCGCAGTGTTTACCAACGTGACCGCGACCGCATTATCCACTCCACGGCCTTTCGCCGCCTTGAATATAAAACCCAGGTATTCGTCAACCACGAGGGCGATTATTATCGCACGCGGCTAACGCATACCATTGAGGTTTCGCAGATCGCCCGAAGTATCGCCCGCGCACTGAATCTTAACGAAGACCTGGCAGAGGCAATTTCGCTGGCTCACGATCTGGGACACACGCCTTTCGGCCATTCCGGCGAGGACTCCCTCAGAAAGCTGATGCAGGGACACGGCGGGTTTGAGCATAACCTGCACGGACTGCGCGTCGTTGATATCCTTGAGCGGAAGTACCCCGATTTCCCAGGGCTGAATCTCTCCTGGGAGCTAAAAGAGTCCATCGTAAAGCACATTTCACCTTACGACAGCAATTCTTACGCAACAGAGTTCAACGTAAATGAGCAGCCGCTCCTTGAGGCACAGATCGTCGATAAGGCCGACTCCATCGCCTACGACAATCACGACCTTGACGACGGCCTGAAGGCAGGTCTCATAACGGACGGCGATTTGCAAACAATCGAGCTGTGGCGGGAGACACAACTAAAGGTAAAACAAAAATATACGATAACAGACCACAAAATACTGATAGCGCAAACAATCAAGGCCATTATCAATACGGAGGTTATCGACCTGCTGGAAACCACGACGGCCAGGATTAAGCGTGACGGTATAACAACGGTAACAGCGGTGAGGGGTTGCCCGGAACAGCTTATTTCCTTTTCACAAGCGCTGTCGGAGAAAAAAAGGGAGTTGCAGAAATTTCTCTTCAAAAACGTCTATCAGCACTACCGCGTAGCCCGCATGTCTGCTAAGGCAAAACGGTTCGTAGAGGAACTATTTACGCTCTTCACTAATAATCCCAAACAGCTTCCCACCGAATACCAGTTGTGGGTGGCAGAGGCAGGGTTGCACCAGGGGGTATGCGATTATATCGCGGGGATGACGGACCGGTTTGCTCAGGACGAGTATATAAAATTATTTTACCCATACGAGCGGGTTTAGCATGGAAGGCAAGAGGGTTGCCATTATGAATAAAATACGTTTCTGCATGTTGACGCTGTTTTTTGTTGCAGGTTGTGCTACGGACCGCGGAATAAAGCCAAGGATAGAACCCACTCTGGACAAACGTATAAGCGAGATGCAGCCGCTGTCCCGCCACGTGGGTCTTTTGATCGATCCGGCACTGCGCGGCTTTAAACAGGACGAATACCAGTCGGACGCCGTTGCAGGCCAACACCACTACGTATTCCAGATAGGCGAACCCCTTGCTGTAGAAATAGAAAAAATGGCAAAACGGGTATTTACGAAAGTTACGCTCATAAATGCACTCCCCTCCGGCGACGTTATTGAAAAGGCGGGATTGGACAATATTATCACCGTGTCTCTGTCAACGTCACGGCTGGAATTGGGCGTTGAAGAATCTATCTGGCACGCCATCGGCAAGCATTATTTAACCCTGCACATGACTTTCCTTGATAAACAATCGCATAACATTTTTGATCAGAGTCTATCCGTGGAAGGGAAATGTGTAGATGTCGTAGATTTTGAAACGGAGGGTGGCTGGTGGAAGGTTGCCGGCCCCAAATACGGCCCAGCCGTGGAAGACGCCATTGAAAAGATCGTTTACGATCTGGCACAACAATTATCAGCAGTGGCCGCGAACCAGCCTGCCGGGGCAATTGATTCGATGGCGCAGAAAAACTGACTTGCCGCGGATGGGGTTTTTTTGTAGCTCAGGGCTTCAGCCCTGATGAACGCATGTGTTATACATCGCGCTAAACCCCCACACAATACTTGACAATGCCTGTCTCAGTATCGAGTGTAATGTCCATCAAACCTAAAGGTTTGAGCAACAGGCGCTTGGTCTCTGTGTGTATGTGCAAGCACTTGAGCCTTCATATAACAGGGGCAGACATGAAATCTCTTGCCTCAAGGAAAAAACTACTATATAATCGCTCTGTTATCGTGCTGAATGCCCGTTTTGTGATTGTAGCCACCCAACGATTAAGCTTCTCTTAAAAAAAAATTACCACTGCTTCCAATTTGAGGTTGTTTTAAGTGCATAAATGTTCTTCTGAAAAAACCGGCCCTAACGATAAACCGGGGCTGGAATTTATTCTAAACACACTCGACGCAGACTTGTCGGGCAATAGGAAAGCTATTGCCAACGCCTTCGAGGCATCGCAGTCTCATGTCTTTAGATGGTGGAATGAAATCTCAAAACAGGAAAAAAAACACCTTTTACATCAACTTGCCACCACGGATTTCCCGTTTATTCACGACCTCTTCAAGAATAGTTTTATTTCTAAAACACAACCGGCTGCGTGCGCTACCCGTCCGCAATTAACACCCCCAAGCGTTATATCCGATCCTGTGAATGACCAGGAAAAGGTTTCTGCCTTAGAGGCAAGACGCATTGGCGAGGAGTCATTGCGAAGGGGAGAAATTGCCGTTCTTACCGTAGCGGGCGGCGACGGTACCCGGTTGGGTATCGGCAAACCGAAGGGCGTGCTTTCCGTAGCACCGCTCAGCGGAAAAAGTATTTTCCAGCTCCACGCGGAAAAAATATACGTGATGCAAAAAAAATCCCATGTTACGATTCCCTGGTACCTCATGACGAGCGAAACCAACGACTCCGCAACACGGGAATTCTTCCGTGTCATGCACTTCTTTGGGCTGGACCCTAAACAGATACACTTTTTTGCTCAACGTATGCTCCCGGTCATAGACTTGCATGGCAACCTACTGATGAATTCAAAATCAAGCATCATTATGAGTCCCAATGGCCACGGAGGAATAATTACCGCACTTAAGGAGAAGGGTATCCTCGGCAATATGAAGGAGTGCGGTATAAAAAATATCTTTTACCATCAGGTAGATAACGTTTTAATTAAAATGGTTGACCCTGTTTTTATTGGATACCACTTAAAAAACCAGTCAGAGGTATCTTTGAAAAGCGTTAAAAAGCTCCACCCGGAAGAAAAGGTGGGCGTTATTGGATATATTAACGGGAAGTTGCATATTGTTGAATATAGCGAACTATCTCAGGCGGATATGTATGCGCAAAACGCAGATGGTTCGTTGAAATATAATGCAGCGAATATTGCGATTCATCTGATGAACACGGATTTCCTTGATCATTTATGTCAGGATAGCACCAAGCTTCCCTATCATGCTGCCAAAAAAAAGGTACCCTATATGAATGCGGACGGTGAAATAGTAGCACCAAAGGAAAACAATGCTATGAAATTTGAGTGTTTTGTATTCGATATACTTAAGCATGTTAAGAGAGGTGTTGTGATGGAGGTGTTGCGTGAGGACGAATTTTCCCCCCTAAAAAACACGGAGGGAGATAACTCTCCCGTAACCGTCGTACGGGATGTAAACAACCTCTTTGGCAAATGGCTAAGGAATGTGGGTGTTCCTATTCCCGTTGATGCGCAGGGAAACGTAACAGGCTCTGTTGAAATAGGGGCCGCTTATGCTCTTGATGAAGAGGAATTGCGGGGTAAAATAGACAAAGGCTTGCAGTTTAACGGAACTTTGAATTTACAAGCCCCTTAAAGGATTTAGCAGCTCATTCTTAAAAACGCATTTTCTATGGAGGTTTAAATTATAATGCACTTTGATTTTAATAATATGATGTCGGACGTTATCGGTACCGAGCATGGTATAACAGAACAGGATTTGAAGTCGTTAGAATCTCTTTCTGTAAAGCATGTAAAAGAGTTAAAAGAAGAACGCGCAGGCGGCTCTTTGCCATTTTTAGACTTGCCCTACGATAAAGGCATGGTGGCGGATATACTCGAAACCGCGGCGGCATCTAAAGGTAAATTTAAAAACCTGGTTGTGGTTGGCATTGGCGGTTCCGCGCTGGGTAACATTGCAATCCATACGGCTTTAAATCACCCGTTCCACAATGTGCTTGACGATAAAAGCAGAAACAACTTTCCCCGGGTATTTGTACTGGATAATGTGGATCCGGAAAGATTCTCCGGCTTAATGACCATCCTTAAACCGGAAGAAACATTGTACAACTTTATAACAAAGTCTGGTACTACGGTGGAGACCCTTTCACAATTCTTGATTATAACAAAACAACTACGTGAGAAGTTGGGCAAGGGCTACAAAGAACACGTGATAACGACAACCGATGCCGATAAAGGCACCTTACGGTCAATTACCAGCCGTGAGGGCTTCAAGTCTTTTGTTATTCCCTCTGGCATTGGTGGACGATATTCTGTTTTAACACCCGTCGGTTTGTTTTCTGCAGCAATGAGTGGGGTAGATATCGTTCGTTTACTGGAAGGCGCGTCTTCAATGGACAAAACGTGTCAATCCCCGGATATATGGAAAAATCCCGCACTGATGTCTGCTGCGTTGTATTTTTTAAATTACGCAAGGAAAAACAAAAATATATTAATCATGATGCCATACGCAAGCCAACTCAGCGGGGCTGCTGATTGGTTCTGCCAACTATGGGCCGAGAGTCTTGGTAAAAGGATTTCACTAAATCAGAAGGTTGTTAATACCGGATCCACACCGGTAAGGGCTGTCGGTGTCGTTGATCAGCACTCACAGCTTCAGCTTTATATGGAAGGGCCTTATGATAAAGTTATAACCTTTTGGACAATAAAACAGTTTAAAGATACCGTGATGGTACCCGATGCAAGTGACGTAAGCAGTGATATTCGTTATCTAAATGGACATTCACTCAACAATATTATGTGTGCTGAGTTTGAAGGAACACGGCTTGCTCTGACGGAACAAAAAAGGCCAAATTGTACACTCTTGCTCGACGATATTTCGGCTTTTTCGCTGGGACAACTTTTCTACTTCTACGAACTACAAACTGCCTACGCAGGAAAGTTTTTCAACGTAAACACCTTTGACCAACCCGGTGTTGAAGCAGGCAAGATAAATGCACTCGCTATGTTAGGGAAAAGTGATTACGCGGAAAGAAAGAATGAAATATCCGTAAAGCTACAAGGGGCTGTTAAACGTTATATTATTTAATAGTATCGCGCAGAATGCTTTTTTGCCTGTCCTATTGGGATAAAATGTCGGTAGAAACAAGAGTATACAAAGGTAAATGCCGTTAGCATAATATATTAAAAAATTCAATCTTACCGTATTTTTTTGGTACATACCATTTAACTTATGTCAAGTGATACGGATGCTATTAATACCGGTTTTGTTGCTCCAACACAAAACACAACCACTACGTCTGCTGCTGAAAGAAACTTCATATTAAAAAACGTTCTTTCTGAAATAAAGAAGACCGTTTCTGCCCAGCAATTTGATATGTGGTTTTCCGGTGTGAAGCTCAGTTTTATTACAGAAAACAGCATCACCTTTGTTGCCCCAAACGACTTCATCAAAGAATGGCTTTATACTAATTACCTGGACACTTTTTCAAACGCCGCTTACACGGTGCTAAACTCTCTGCGAGAGGTTGTTTTCACGACGGGTAGCGAGATACAAGACCATTCAACCTATCTACCGATAGAAAACAACACCTTCAACACATCACAAGACGATAATTATACGGGCTCCTTAAATAAACATTACTGTTTTGAAACCTTCGTCGTCGGGCAATGTAATAGACTGGCGCACGCTGCCGCTACTGCCGTTGCTGAATCGCCTGGACAGGCTTATAACCCGCTTTTTATCCATGGACCCTCTGGTATTGGGAAAACACATCTTCTCCACGCAATAAACAACGTCTTACAAACAAAGCGCGGCATGAATACCTTTTATCTCTCCTGTGAGCGTTTTATAAGCCACTATATCTCCACGATACGTTCAAACAGTTGGGGGGTCTTTAGGAGCCTCTACAGCAGTATTGACGCCCTCCTCATAGATGATATACAGCTCTTCGAAAATTCTCATGGCAGCAGAGACGAATTCTTTCACATATTTAATACACTTTACAACTCAAAAAAACAAATTGTCATTACCAGTGACTGCCCACCCGATTCGATAAAATTTCTTGAAGAAAGATTAATTTCAAGGTTCAAATGGGGACTTCTTTGCAGTATAAACCCACCAACCATTGAGACACGTATTGCCATCTTCGAGAAAAAAGCCTTTTTATTAGGTATTAATCTGCCTTGTGAATTCGCTTCATATTTAGCGGAAAATATAACAGGAAACACAAGGGAGATTGAGGGCGCTATTGCAAGATTAAATAAAGAACTAAGACTGACAAAAAGCAACATCACACTAAGCACCATCAAAAGAATAGTTCATGAGCTTTCCAACGGTAGAAAAATGGTAAACATAGAAGCGATACTGGATGCCGTCTCCAGGCGATATAATGTAAGTTTATCACAAATATTATCAAAGCAACGTTTAAGAAGTATTACTTTACCCAGACAGGTAGCCATGTATTTGTCCAGAAAGCTTACTAATCTTTCTTTATCTGAAATTGGTGGGTATATAGGCGGAAGGGATCACTCAACAGTAATCCATGCTGATGAAAAGATATCTACCTTAGCAAAAAAGGACAAAAACCTCCTCCTTATCTTACAAAAAATAGAGAGCGAACTGTTAAGATAACATGTTAATAGCATGTAGATTGTTTAAAGATAGAATTTACTAAAACTGAGAGCCGCCTCTTTTTCTTCAAAAGTATCGATATATTATCTACAGGTAACTTTTTAATTTATGTCTTTATCATAAGGGCATTTGTATGCTATAAAGGGTATCTATTGTCATGATATAGTAATACTTTATATAAATATATTAAACTATTATATACGTTACTTACTTTAGGTGAAGGTAATAATTATTAAAGTGGGGATATTGAATGAAAGCAAGTTTTATAGGTGATGATTTATTTAAAGGTTTTAATCTGGTTGCCAGTGTCGTACCCTCATCGGCAATTAAACAAATATTAGGGGGCGTTAAGATAAGTATTGTAAATGGCGTTGCACAATTAATGGCAACGGACTTGGAAATATTGATTAGAAGTGAGGTTGGTACAACAAGTTGTGATGGGGACGGAAGTATCGTATTACCCGGTGCAAGGGTGAATAATATTCTTAGAGAATGGGCGTCAAGCAGAGAAATATTAATGGAGATGGGGGATGGAAACTGCCTTTTAAAATCAGGTGGTGGATATTTTAAAATACTCGGAGAAGATGCAGGCCGGTTCCCAGAGATTGGACCTACAGAAATGGGGGGGTTCGTTGAGGTAGAGGGCAGCATAATAGGCGATATGGTGTCGAAGGTTATACACGCAGTGTCCATGGTAAAGATACGGAGCGTACTTAGCGGCGTTCTCATGATTGTAGAGGGAGACACGATTATACTGGTTGCAGCAGATGGTAGTAGGTTGTCGGTTATAAAACGTAAGGTGGCAAACCCATCCGGTATTTCAGTGCGCGGGATAATTCCCGTAAGGTGTTTGACGTTACTACAACGTTTTGCATCGGATTGGGACGGAGTGATAAAAGTAGGGATGAATGAGTCAAGGGTACAGTTTGTGGGTGGAAAAGTGGAGATAGTATCTCAATTGATAGATGGACAATATCCTGACTACAATGATATTATTCCAAAAAGAAACGACAAAAAGATAGAAATTAAAAAAGACGATGTGATTTCTGCCCTGAGAATGGCGTCTTTTATGACGGACGAAGGATATCGAGTCGTTGAATGTGTCTTTGAAAAAAACAAACTTAAGCTTTCATCCAGAGCGATGGCCGTTGGGGAAACGGAATTAGAGGTAAACATTAATTACGACGGTCCTGTAATCAAGCTGAACGTTAACCCGGATTATATACTGGACGTGCTAAAATCATCTGATGAAGATATAATACCGACAGAGTTTGGTGATAACGAAAGCGCTATATTATTCAGGGCGGGCCATGAACACATAAGCGTGGTAATGCCTATGGAACCGGAAGAAGCAGTGTAAGGTTAAAGGGAAGCGGGATTGAAACAAGAACTGCCGGACAGGTATTTTTTTAATAAAAACAGGACAGTTAAACTAGCCCAACTGCTAAAGAGCATCATTCCGAGGGGCAAGGGAAGTAAAAAGAACAACACAGTAAGAGATGCCTGGCTCCAAACGGTTGGTGAAGAAGTTTATGGTAGTACGGAAATTACTGAACTAAAAAACAATGTGTTGTACGTAAACGTAGAGTCTTCCACGCTGATTCACCATTTGACTAATTTTGAAAAGATTGCTATAATTGATAAATTGAATACTATTATGGGAGCAAAATCCATTCAAGACATTCGCTTTAAAGTGGGGACTGTAAACAAGTATGAAAGAAGGTAGTTTATCGTTACAGGAAGACGTATATGATGCCGCGTCTATAAAGGTGCTTGGAGGCATTGAAGCCGTCAGAAAAAGACCTGCAATGTACATCGGTGATACAACAGCAAGGGGCTTGCATCACTTGGTGGAAGAGGTAGTATGTAACAGCGTTGATGAGGCGGTTGCCGGGTTTTGTGAAAATGTAAACGTAAAGATAAATCTTGATGGCAGCCTGGTAGTGATTGACGACGGCAGGGGAATCCCAGTCGATATACACAAAGAGACAAACAAGTCCGCCCTGGAAGTAGTAATGACGGTATTGCACGCAGGCGGTAAGTTTGAACACAAGAGCTATAAAGTATCCGGCGGTTTGCATGGGGTAGGGATATCGGTAGTAAATGCCCTTAGTGAATGGCTTGAAGTGGAAGTAAAGAGGGATGGACACGTATATTTCCAGCGTTACGAAAAGGGCGAGGTTAAGTCCAACGTCGAAGTAAGAGGAACTACCAAAAAAAGAGGCACAAAGGTAGTTTTTAAGCCGGACAGAGAGATATTTGAAGAACCAATATTCTGCTTTGAAACCATAGCGAAGAGACTGCGAGAATATGCCTTTCTTAACAAGGGAATAAAGATAACCATTGAAGATGAAAGAACCGATAAAAACGAGACCTTCAAGTACGAAGGAGGCATAAAAGCCTTTATAAAAGAGCTAAACCAGGGTAAAGAAGTTGTTCATAATGATATTATCTATTTAGAAAAAGAGTCCAATGGCACCATCGTAGAAGTAGCAATGCAGTATAACGATGGGTACAGTGAAAACGTCTACTCGTTTGCCAATAATATAAATACCATAGAAGGCGGAACACACTTAAGTGGTTTTAGAGCGGCACTGACGAGAACGCTTAATAATTATGCAAAAAACAAAGGACTGGTTGGTGATGAAAAAGCGCCGCTAGGTGATGATTACAAAGAAGGCCTTACGGCAGTTATCAGCATCAAACTCCCCGACCCACAATTTGAAGGCCAAACAAAATCAAAGCTCGGCAACCGTGATATACAAGGGATTGTAGAAACCATGGTAAACGAACGGCTTGATATATACTGCGAAGAAAACCCACCGACGGCAAAAGCAATTATTAATAAAGGCATAGAAGCCTCAAGAGCACGAGAGGCCGCAAAAAAGGCCAGAGATTTAACAAGAAGAAAAGGTGCGCTCAGCAGTAGTAGCTTGCCGGGTAAATTAGCCGATTGCTCTTGTAATGATTTCGAAACATCTGAGCTTTTTCTTGTTGAGGGTATCTCAGCCGGCGGCACGGCAAAACAGGGGAGAGACCGCAACTTCCAGGCCATCCTACCGCTAAAAGGCGTTATATTAAACGTGGAGAAGGCCCGCATTGATAAGATGCTGGGCAACGAGGAAATAAGAACGCTGATATGCGCGCTGGGTACAGGCATTGGTACTGACGAATTCAATTTAGCTAAACTGCGCTACGCAAAGATCATTATCATGACAGATGCTGATATTGATGGAGCCCATATTAGAACGCTACTCCTGACGTTTTTCTTCAGACAGATGATAACCCTTATTGACAAGGGCCACATCTACGTTGCACAGCCGCCTTTGTATAAGGTGAAGAAAAACAAAAAGATTGAATATATTTATGACGATAAAGAGTTGCAGAGAACCCTGGTAACACTAGGCGCTGAAGATACCATCCTTGAGTTTGTAAACGGCAAAAAAGAAAAATTAGACAGCACTAAACTTAAGAAACTCCTTCAACACCTGACACAATTTGAAGAAAGTGAAAAGATACTAAAAAGAAAGGGTATTTCCCTGGATAAATTCCTGAAATTGCGTGATAAAACAACGGGGAAACTTCCTCTTTATAAGGTGACACACAAAGGTAAAATAGATTTTGTTTACACAGAAGAAGATTTGGAAAAACTAAGAAAAGAAAAAGAGTCCGCTGCCGGGAAAGAATTGGAAATAATCGATAACGGTACACAGGAACAAGCAGACAAGGTTGTAGAGGAAGCAATGGAGATCGTACCATACCACGAGAGTAAAGAACTGGAAAAAACTATACAAGCGATAGAAAACTATGTCCATTCCATAGATAGTTGCACAAGTGATGACGATTCCGGAAAATGCGATTACAAACTCGTTTCTGGAGAAAATGAAATACCGGTTAAATCCTTGAGCGACGTACTTTCCAAGGTGCGCGAAATGGGAAGAAAAGGACTGGAAATACAGCGATACAAAGGGTTAGGGGAGATGAATGCGGAAGAACTCGCCGAAACAACAATGAACATCAGCACACGGACGCTGCTCAAAGTAAAAGTAGAAGACGCCATCAAGGCCGACTCCATCTTCAGCACGCTGGCCGGAAAAGACGTTCAAAGAAGAAGAGAATTCATCGAAAAACACGCCCTTGAAGTAAGAAATTTAGACGTTTAGTTTTTTTGCAATAGGAGTTATTTGTCTCATGCAAAGCAAAGAGTTGAAGCAGATGGAAGCCCTTCTTCTAGCCAAAAAAAGCGCGCTATTAAAAGACGTGGAAGAACGGTTCAAGAAACAAAAAGAAGACAATAACGAAAAACTCACCGATATTGCCGAGATTGCATCAAGCAGCTCAAGCAGCGACATGGAGATGCATCTTGTCGAAGAAGATGACAGGGAACTAAAACAAATCGAAGACGCAATGGTAAGAATAAAGGCAGGAAACTATGGTACCTGCGAGCAGTGCGGTCTCCTCATAAAAAAAGCGAGATTAAAGGCAATACCTTTTACCACGCTTTGTATAACCTGCAAAGAGGAAGAGGAGAAAGAAGACAACGAAAGAGAAACCAAAACAAAATACAAGCTTGATGAAGCCGGTGGTAGCAGCGATCTTCGAGAAGTAGACGATATGGACAAAAAGCGCATGAGAAACAAGATGATGGAACAGGAAATGGACGATAGTAAGGGTTAAGTATAAAGAGATAAACAACAGTTCTACCGTTATTAAACCCCCTTCCCTCCGTAAAGACCAAAGCCGATCGGATGCAAAAATAAACCGCAATGAAAATAATAGCGTAATAAAACATACATGACACTGGTAACCGCTTTTTTAAACACGTGCAAAAGACTCCCGGGCAAAACCGCCGTCATTGATCAAAATGGGGCGACAACCTTTGAAGAACTTTGGCACGAGGCCACACAATACGCAGGGAGGCTCTCCTCGGCAAGCGTAAGTAAGCACGTAGGAATACTCCTCCACAACAGCAAAGAATTCGTATCCGCGTTTTACGGCATCCTCATGACCGGGAAAACACCCGTCCCACTGAATTATCTGCTTTCACCCGCACAACTCGCGTTTGTCATCCAAAATGCGGACGTTAACACCATCTTTACCAACAACCAGTTCAAGCCCCAAGTCGCCAGTGGAGTTGCAAACCTCTTTCTCGTTGAAGAAAGCAAATTGGCCACAACCACGGCGTATCAGGTAAAAGACATTAAACAGGAAAACGATGAAGAGCTGGCCGCACTGCTCTATACATCGGGTACCAGTGCCAATCCCAAAGGGGTTATGCTGACCCACAAAAATTTCCTCAGCAACCTCGACGGTTGCGCGACGGCCTTTAAATTTACAGAAAAAGACGTGCTGCTCGGCGTACTCCCCCTCTTTCACACGTATGCATTGACCACTAACCTGATACTACCGATGTGCAAGGGCGCAACAGCCGTCTATTTGCCCCGTTTTTCCGGGCCGAAGGTAGTGGAGATGATCGAGAAATTCAAAATCACGTCTTTGTTTGCCATTCCCTCTATGTACCGCGTACTCCTGCGAACCATGGAATCGGCCAAAAACGACTTGAGCACCCTGCGACTCTGCACGTCCGGCGGCGAACTTTTGCCGGGTGACGTGTTGCAGGCATTCAACAAGATGTTTCCAGTCCCTTTAACCGAAGGGTACGGCTTAACCGAATCCAGTGCGATTGTCTCGGTAAACCTTCCGGAAAAATGCCGGGCTGGCAGCATCGGCCCTCCCCTGAAAAACCTACAGGTAAAGATTGTAGGCGACGAAGGAAAAGACCTGCGGCCAAACAATATCGGCGAAATATGGGTAAAAGGACCGAACGTCATGAAAGGATATTACAAGCTACCCGTGGAAACGGCGGAAACAATAACGCCCGATGGTTGGCTAAAAACCGGGGATTACGGCAAGCTGGACGAAGATGGTTTCTTGTGGATCACCGGCAGAAAAAAAGAATTAATCATCATCAGCGGCGAGAACGTCTCTCCCAACGAGATAGAACACATTATAAGCAGCCATGAAAAGGTCTTTGAGGTTGCCGTCGTTGGCGTAGCGGACAAAGTACGTGGCGAGGTTCCTAAGGCGTTTATTGCCCTGCGCGAACAAGCGGTGTGTAGCGAGGAAGAACTTCGGGAACATTGCCTGAAAAAACTGCCACTCTATAAAGTCCCAAGATATTTTGAATTCCTCAAGGAACTACCTCACGGCCCGACGGGTAA
>CAYHFB010000053.1:8834-13114 GCA_964355695.1 uncultured candidatus Brocadiaceae bacterium | reverse complement strand
TTGCATTTTGAAAAACGAGCATAAAAAACAAGAAGTTGATGGATTGTAGTACAGAGAATTTCTCCGTGAAACTCCGTGATCTCTGTGCCTCCGTGGTAAGCGGTTAGTTTAGCAGGTGGCTTTGCCACCTTCAAAGGGATGGTTGCCGGAACTAATATTTACCCACAGATTCTGTGGATGAGCCAACATTCACAATGTATCTGAAAACAGGGTGTAGAACAAAGGGTCGCCACACGGGGAACGGCGGGTGCATTCCCACTTTCTTGTAAATAGGTATTTTGTCCCGTAGGGACAGATGGAAATAGCCCACCGATTTATCGGTGGGGACGGTGGCCAGAATTGCTAGTCCCGTAGGGACGGCTGACAGCATGAGTTTTTCAAGCCAGCATTGCCGGCACCAGGCGTTTGCAAGAATTTGGGAATGCTCCCAGGAACGGCAGACCGGTGCGAAGCCTGTCTTGGGGTGAATATGGGGTTGCCTGGCGTATTTTCCATCTGGCCTTGCTGGGGCGGGGAGTACCGGAGGACGTATTAATTTAAATTGCAGTTTACTCCTTTTGTGGAATATAATCCATTGCTTTTCTTGTTTTATGATGCGCTTGCAGAGGTAACGTAAGGCCTTTGTTGCTATCCCGTTTCTCCCTTTTTTACTCTTGAGGATTATTGTATGCTTGCCGATTCGGCGATAAAAGGCACCTTGGTTTCCTTTCTTGTCGGAATTACCGAACTCAGTCCGGGTACGGCGGAGATTGTCGATATCAAAAAGATTAAGAGTTCCCCGTCTTATCCCGACGTGATTCCAAAACAAATGGTGGTTAAGACCGAAAAAAGAACCGTTGAGAGCAGACCGGTTGACTTTCTTGTAAAATTCTGTCCGCCAGGGATTGTTATCGTAGAGGCCTCTATCGAGTTGGAAAACATCTTAGACACCGGGGTGTTTGATATTAAGCAATGTATGGTGACAGAGTGCCGGAGAATCCTTGGTGACTACCATTGCAACCCCCACTTTGATGAAGAATACAGTGTGTATTGCGTTGCCGATTATCAGGGCGACCCGGAATGCGTTATTTCCGAACACAAGGCAGGCATCGCCGGACTGCTCAAGACCGAGCGCATAGCGCTGGACGACGAGGATATCAATACAACGCTGAAATTCAACATCAAATACGCAAAGGACGACCTCACCATCGTGGATTGGGATGGGGCGTTTGTATTTGACCCGCGCGGTGATTTTGCCAGCAATATCGAGCTTTTTGAGATTGCCAACCTGCAGTTGTTGAAATTACGGGTATTGGAGCATGAAGTGGAAGAAAGGCTGGGGGTGGCCGCACGCCTTTTGCAGGTGACGACCGCCAGAAAAATACCCCTGCTCATATCCCGCAAAATCAGACACTCCCTGCGTGAAATCATACAAATCCGCACCGAATCCATCCTTGAATCGGAAGGGATAGAACGCAACATAAAACTCATCGGCGACTGGTACTCAGCGCGGCTGTTCGACCTGATCACAAAAAAACTGCATCTGGAGACGTGGCGGGCAAATATCAATAAAACACTCGACGCCCTGGAAGACATCTACAGCATGATTTCCGAGAACTTTTCCATCTCCTTTTCCACCACCCTCGAATTCGTCATCGCCTTTGGCTGGCTTATCCTGCTCATCGGATATTTTTTATTGTTTTTTTTGGAGTTGAGGTATCGGTAGGGGTACATGGTTGTAAATCTTTTGCGAGTTATTGCAAAACCGTTCAGCGCGGCCCGGTCCTCCTCTGTCTATTTCACGCAACACCACATAGATGTAGGCACCAAGATCGTGTTTTTTCAATAAATATGCAGTCACTGATAATATTACAACAAACGATAATATGCTTTACCGTGCAGGTGTATTATTATAAATAGTGGTCATGCATATCGTAGAAAACAAATCAAAATCAGGCTGGAAAATTTGTGTGCGGTTTTATTGCCGCGCAGTGCAATGCCGGAGTCTATCAGGGCTGAAGCCCTGAGCTACAGGTGTATCGTGTTTATTCAGTTACAAGCCCCCCTTGAGCCATTCCCCCTATTTCACCGCAACTATAATATTTCCCAGCGAAAACAGGACATTAACATCCGTGTTTTTGAAGACCGCAAGGTATAATACCTGGGGGGCAGTGACGATGAATTTTTTTAATGAACGCGGCAGTATCCTGCCCAATATACCCGCATGTGCCTTTAAAAATAGCCATTTGCACAGGGCGTCAAACAGGAATTCCCTGGTACCGCCCAGGGAATGGATGTGGCGGATTGCAAAACCGGCCTGATTGCCTACCAGCTCTGCCAAGCCCTGTTTTGTGAACCGGTAAAAATCGGCGGGGTCGTTGTGGAGGCAATAATTTTGCGGTGCGGAGAGGATCAGTGTGCCGCCCTTTCGTAAGACGGCATGAATCTCCCTGATTACGTCCAGTGGCCTTTCGACGTGTTCAAGGGCTTCAAGGCACAACACCGTGTCGAAGGTCTCTTTTTTGAACGGCAGGTGGTGCGCATTGGCGAAGGCATCAATCTCTGATTGTGCGTGGATGGTCTGCGGTAAATCTATCCCCACGTAAGAACTCACGTGCGGGGAAAGAACGTCTTTGTAAGGCTTCTCGCCGCAGCCGACATCAAGGAGGCGCCCACGCACAGAGGGAACCGCTTTTTGTACTTCGCGCAGGAGCAGGTCGTTGGCTAGTACCGAGTTTGTAGCCTTCCGGGAGATTTTAAACCGGTTGGCCGTTTGGAGGACAAGGGCGTTTGGTCTATTCTTGAGGGGTATTCCCATATTTTTGTAATTTCCAGATTAATGGAGAAAGTTTCTGCTTGTATATGCCCCGTAGGGGCAATTGCTAATAGGCAGGCAATTCATTGCCTGTTTCCAGGTAACCGAACTATAAAGTCCCGTCGGGACGACTGATTACGCCATGCGATTCTTTGGCCTCAATATTCCTTGCAGATTGACTCCGACGGGACATTTGATGATAGCCCGGCAATCCGTTGCCGAATCATGTCGCCACAGCCTTTCGTTTCATGGTAACGGCTGAGATACTCAAACCGTCAACCGTCCCTACGGGACTAAAAATTATGGCATAGTGTCCCACCGATAAATCGGTGGGCTATTTCCATCTGTCCCTATGGGACAAAATGTGCATTTGTAAAAACCTGGGAATGCACCCCTATTCTTGAGGGGACGCATACTATTGCCTGATATCCTTTCCTGATACGATCGCGCGTATTATGCCGGCGTAGGTCAATATCCGTGCCTTGATGACGGGGATGTTCCTCCAGGCCGTTACACCGGTGAACGAGAGCAGGAATTCCCGTAACGAGGCGAACGAAACGCACCGGAAAAAAAGTATCCCGATCTCTGCCCACAGGAATGCCAGGCAGTATTTCGGCGTCATTGGCATGTTTTTTCTGAAAAAGTAAAAATGGTTGAGCGCCTTCATCGCCACTACCTGCTCGGCATTATCGCGGGCAGCGGGAGAGGTCTTGTGCGTTAGTTCAGCAAAGGGCGTGTAGAGGAACTGGTATTTTCGGGAAACGCGGTAGGTGAAATCGTCGTCCTCCTGATAGGAATAACCGTGAAACCATTCATCAAAGGTGAATTCCTCAAAAACCTCCTTTTTGACGCTCATGTTGCAGGTAGGCATTATTTCCACCGGGATAATGGCGTCTTTTGCGGACGAATATGCGGGGAAACCCGATGGTTGCATACGTCCGCCGCCATCATCGCGGTACAGGAGAAAACATTTATAGAGCGCTTTTTTCAGCGATGACAGCATCGGCGATTTTTGTTTCTCGTCGTGGGGGTTCTTCGTGTGTCCCATAACCCCCACAACGCCGGGAAGGGTGTTTTCCCGGTAGGCCTTCAGGAGTTGAGAAAGATAGTCCTTTTCCAGCACAACGTCGTCATCCAGAAAGACGACAATATCGCCAAGCGCCATCTTTAGCGTCCGGTTCCAGGCCATCGTCTTTCTGATCTTTCCGTCAATCACGTCCTGCCGGTGATAGGCAAGCGATATGCCTGTATCCTTAAGGAGCGTTTCGACCATTTCCCGGCTTGTGTTCGTGTCGCTGGCATCCACCATGATGACCTCGTCTGGCTTGATTGACTGGGCAAGCAGCGAAACGACACATTCCTTCAGGTCTTGGAAACGATTTTTTGTTGAAATAAGTATGGAGATAGTGTGCATGGCTTTCCCGCAAACATAACTTCGTATTTTAACGTACAGGAAATTGAAAGTTAGGCCTGAAAGGCCGACAGG
>CAYHFB010000053.1:0-8734 GCA_964355695.1 uncultured candidatus Brocadiaceae bacterium | reverse complement strand
TCGAATATCGAATATCGAACAAGGAATATCGAACAAGGAATAATGAATGCCGAAGGATAAACTTCATAATTCGAATTGCCTTCAAACGGTCCAATCTACAACCTTAAGCCCTTTTATACGATTAAATTCCCTGGTATTATTAGTTACAAGGGTTACACCGAGACTCGTGGCATGGGAGCCAATGAGTATATCCATTGAGCCGATAGGGGTTCCTGCCTTTTCAAGGTTCGCCCTCACATTCCCGTATACCTCAGCAACCTTTCCATCGAAATCTGCAATTTCAAGAGGCAGGATAAACTCATGTAAAGCATCTTTGTTTCTCTGGATATAATTGCTGTTTGCCACCCCGTATTGAAGTTCCGTGAGGGTAATAGATGAAATACCAATCTCCCCTATAGCGTGTTTTTTGAGATACTCAAGGATTTTAGGATTTTTCCGCTTGATGAGATAAGCGCATATAAATTGGTATCAAGCATACATTTCATTAAAGCGGCTCCCTTGTCTGGATATCCAACTGTTTTCTCTCACCCATGAAGTCATCGGTAAATTTATCAAGGCTGTCTACCAAAGAATTCCACGATTCTTTGGCTGGAATAAGCATTACAACATTTCCCGACTTTTTGATAAATACGTGGTCGCCCTCAAACCGAAACTCCTTGGGCAGCCTAACAGCCTGGCTTTGGCCGTTTTGAAAAATCTTTGCAGTTTTCATAAAACACCCCCTTTGGATATATATTTTCAATATGTATTATATCAGACTCATTGGCAAGCGCTATTTCATTCCTTATACTTTTTTATAATTGTATTGAAAGATGCCGCTAAATTTGATTCTATAAGTGCGACTTTTTTTATGACAGGACGGTTATGATAGCAGTATTTTTTGCATTAAGCCAGGAGATTGCCTCGCTCAAATCACGGGTAAATATCTTAAAGAAGATACGGTATGCCCACGCAGTGGTCTATCAGTCGGAATTTTGCGGATTTCCCATCATGCTGGTTCAGGGGGGCGTGGGGCAAAATATGGCTGAGACGGTGCGCAGCTTGTCGAATTCGTTCAGGATTCAAGTGATGGTCTCCTCCGGCTTTGCGGGGAGCATAAATCCAGGCGTTGGCGTTGGCGACTTAATTATCGGCAGGCGCATCTTCCACACCTCGCAGGAGGAATTTGGCGGAGAGATTGAAATTGATTCCACCCACGCCGGTGACGACGCGTTGGTTACTATGGCGTCCAGGCTAAGCAACGCGGGCGGTTTTAAGGCGCATTGCGGCGACGTTCTGTGCGTAAACAAGGTGGTTAGCCAGGCTGCGGCAAAGAGGCAGCTAGGCATCCGCACCTCTGCTATTTGCGTAGATATGGAATCCTCAATCATAGCGGCGCGGGCGCATGAGTTGGGCGTCCCTTTCGTGGCGATACGCGCAATCTCCGACGGCGTGGACGAGGACATGGAGGTAAGCGATTCGGTGATTACGAAAGGCGGGAACATAAACATCCCCGTTGCGGCATACCACCTGCTGAGCAAGCCGCACCAAATCCCGGATATGAACCGGCTCCGTAGTCAAATTAAGCGCGCAAAAAGAACCTTGTCGAAATTCTTTCCGGATTTTATTACACAAACCTATAATTCTTTGTTAGCATGATTTTGATAACTACTCAGGTCTGTCTCACGCAAAGCCGCAAAGAGCGCGAAGAAAAGCATAAGCCCTGAATTGACATAATCCTGTAAGCCAGTGACAACTCGTTCAGTTATGCTCCTGGATATTTGATTTATCGATAAGATAGTATTGTCCATTCTTAACGTCTTTGCGCCTTTGCGTGAAAATGGTTTTTGATTAAATTCCTGGCAACCTTACCATGGAGACTGAATAGTTACTAAGTTTTGGAGATACTTGATTATGAGCAAAAAAATTGGTATTGTCATGGGTAGCGATTCCGACCTCGCAACGATGCAAGAGGCCGTACGAATATTGAAAGATTTTGACGTGGCCTTTGACCTACACATTATATCGGCCCATCGCTCGCCGGAAAGGGCGCATTCTTATGCAGTGGCGGCGGAGCAAGATTACGCCCTCGTCATCGCGGGCGCGGGAGGCGCGGCGCACCTGGCTGGCGTGATTGCAAGCTATACCCCGATTCCCGTTATCGGAGTGCCTATGGTAACGTCAGGTCTCGGCGGGTTGGATTCTCTTCTTTCGATGGTGCAAATGCCGTCGGGCGTTCCGGTGCCTACTATGGGCATAGGGAAATCGGGCGCTATAAATGCGGCATTGCTGGCGGTACAGATATTGGGCGTGTCTGACCCCAAATTGCGGGACAAGATGAATCAGTATAAAAAGAAGTTGGCGGACGGGGTTGAAAGTAAAGATTTAAGCGTTCGAAATGCGATGGGATTAGTTCCGTCAGTTGAGTAAAGCGAAACCCAACAAATCAAATATCGAAGGATATCCTCGCGGCGGGTTCTGGTTTGCAACACGAACCTTGGGTTTGATAAAATAATAACGCTACGCCATCAGTGAGAATTTTTAACTATGTGGATTTATGAAATTAAACACAGACCGGAGGCTTGTTAATGATAAAGACGCAAGTCATAAAAGAAAAGAACAAACCTATTGCTGTGATAATGGATTATAAAGAATATCTCAAGCTTAAGGAAGCAGAAGAAGACAAAAAAGATTATTATTCAGCATGGGAAACAAAGCTGAAAAACAAAAAGTGGATAAGCCACCAGGATTTAAAAAGCAAATTAGACTTGTAGGATAAAAGAGGTAGAGACGCCCTGGCTGGGCGTCTCTTCATATTGGGTCAATAGCGCTCCGTACAAGCAATGGCGCAATCAACCATATAAAACGTGGGGGTTCGGGTTGCAAACCTGAACCCGCTCGCAGAATCCGCTTGCAATGGTTACCAATGGTAGAGACGTATTGCAATGCGTCTTTCTGTGCGCCATGCGTCGCATTACGCGAGATGCATACTTTGGCGGGTTCAGGTTTGTAGCCTGAACCCTAGTTTGATAAAATCAATAACGTTAAGCCCTCGACAAAAACTTTAAAAGGTTTTATACGGGGAATTTATTGGGATAATAGCACTTTGTATATGTGCTGGCGTGGTCAACGGTATAAAACGTTGGGTTCAGGTTGCAAACCTGAACCCGCTCGCGTGAACCCGCAAAAGCCCGTGTAGAGACGCATTGCATGCGTCTCTCTATTTCTAAACAGAGGAGAAAAAATGCCACATGCAACTATTGAATGGGTGGGCGGGGTTGATGGCTGTATTCGATTAATAGACCAGACCTTGTTGCCGACAGAGTTAAAATACGTGAATTGTGATGACACGAAGAGTATCTGGCACGCGATTAAGACGCTCATGGTAAGGGGCGCGCCGGCGATCGGCATTGCCGGGGCAATGGGTGTTGTCTTAGGCGCTAAGGCCATCTGGACGGATGAAGTAGACGTGTTCTTAAAGGAACTGAATAAGGTTGTGGGCTATTTGGGGTCGTCCCGGCCAACGGCAGTCAACCTCTTTTGGGGAATTTCCCGTATGGAACACACTGCGCTCGCAAATAAGGGGAAGACCGTTAAGCAGATAAAAGAACTGCTCCTTCAGGAGGCGCTCAAGATACTAAACGAGGACAAGATTATTTGCCGGCAGATCGGGGAGTATGGCGCGAGATTCATCACCAACGGCATCGGCGCCCTCACCCACTGCAACGCTGGCGGCCTGGCTACCGCAGATTATGGCACCGCATTGGCCGTATTCTTCAAGGCAAAGGAGCAAGGCAAGCAATTCAAGGTGTACGCGGACGAAACCCGCCCACTTTTGCAAGGCTCACGGCTGACTGCCTGGGAACTTATGCAGGCAGGGATCGATGTTACCCTGATTTGCGATAATATGGCGGCGCACGTGATGAAGCAGGGAAAGATTCAATGTGTTATCGTCGGCGCGGATAGAATCGCTGCCAACGGCGACGCAGCCAACAAGATTGGCACGTATGGCGTGTCCATCCTTGCGAAGGAACACGGCATCCCCTTTTATGTTGCAGCGCCCGTTTCTACCTTTGATCTTAGTATCAAGTCCGGAAGTGAGATACCCATTGAGGAACGTTCGCCGGAAGAGGTTACCAACGGATTCGGTAAGAGAACCGCACCGGAAGGGGTGAAGGTGTTTAACCCGGCCTTTGACGTTACACCAGCCGAAAACATTACCGCCATTATTACGGAGAAGGGGGTGATCCATAAACCTTCTTTTGAGAGTGTACAGGGTGTTTTGGGGCGGCGTGCATAGCGAGGCGAAGCAATAAAGTCCCCCTAAAAAAGAAGCTGGAGCTTCCGGCACAGGCTCGTTCTCAAGCTGGAGTTTGGGAGCGAGAAGAAAGTAGCGCAGGCTTCCAGCCTGCATTTTGATGAAAGGAATCTGCAGGCTGGAAGCCTGCGCTACTTCATAATAACCAAAGGTTTGAAAACCTGGAATCCAACTATTTACTTTTTACAATTCTTGAGGAGATGGTTTTATGCGCACACAGAGCTGCATCCCAAAAACACTGGTGACCATGAGCACCCTTACCTGGCTGCTCATTGGCTGCGGCAGCGACCGAGTCAATATAGAATTCAAAACACCGCCGCAACTCTATAGCGACGACTCAAAGACAGATCCTGACAAGCTCAACAGAGAGCTTGAATACGACCTGAGAGAAGCGGAAAAGAAACGCCGCCAAAAAGAACGTGAAGCAGAGGCCGCCAAGGCAAAGACCGATGCGGAGCAAAAGGCCAGGGGAAGTCAGAAAATTGAAGAAGGGGCAAGTGGCAACAAGGCGATGATTGCGCCTTAGGGAAAAGAAAGACTGGCTAATAGTAGCTCAAGGCTTCAGCCTTGATGGATATTGCATTGGTACGATAGGATGCACCCAAATTCTTTTAAACGCTTTGTCCTGATGAGGTCGGCTGGTATCGCCAATGCTATCAGCCGTCCCAACGGGACTAAAATGCCGGTCTCTGTCCCCACCGATAAATCGGTGGGCTATTTCCATCTGCCCTTATGGGACAAAATGCAAATTTACCCTAATTGGGGAATGCACCCATCGAACCGGTACGATGCGCAGGGAAATACTTTCGGATGCCTGGCTGGCGTACGAGATGCAACATCAATCAGACCTGAAGGTCTGAGCTACACGTTATTTCATCTATCCTTTTACAACCACTCAAAGCATGTCTCTTTTTAAACTAGCCTCACCATTCACCCCACAGGGCGACCAACCCCGCGCAATACAACAACTGATTGAGGGTTATAGAAACAACACGAAGTACCAAACCCTGCTGGGGGTTACCGGCTCAGGGAAGACGTTTACCATGGCAAACGTCATCGCCGCGCTGAATAAGCCCACGCTGGTGATGACTCATAACAAAACCCTTGCAGCTCAGCTCTACAGCGAATTCAAGGGCTTCTTTCCTGAAAATGCCGTCGGATATTTTGTAAGCTACTATGATTATTACCAACCCGAAGCATACATCCCGCAGCGTGACATATACATCGAAAAAGAGGCCACTATTAACCAGGAGATCGACCGTCTGCGCCTGGCCGCGACCAGCGCACTTATGTCAAGGAAAGACGTTATCCTGGTCGCCAGTGTGTCATGCATCTATGGCTTGGGATCTCCGGAAGAATACCAGCAAATGTACGTCCACCTCTGCAAGGGCGATTCGATAGAGCGGAACAAGCTGTTGCGAAGGCTCATTGATATCCAGTACGAGCGGAATGACATACAGTTTGTGCGTGGCGCATTGCGGGTGCGCGGGGACGTTGTGGAGGTATATCCCGCTTATGAGGAGTTTGCCTATCGTATTGAATTGTTCGGAGACGATATTGAACGGATTTCCATGATCAACCCCACGACCGGGAATTGTTTGCAAGAGGTGGCAGAGGTTTCCATTTACCCTGCAAAGCACTTTGTTTTGCCGGAGGGAAAGATCGAGAGCATCGTTAAATCCATTGAATATGAGCTAAACGGCCGCCTCAAGGAATTGCGCTCGAATGAAAAACTGCTCGAAGCCCAGCGGCTGGAGGCGCGGACGCGCTACGACATGGAAATGCTCCTGGAAATAGGCTATTGCCACGGCATTGAAAATTATTCGCGCCATCTGAGCGGACGCGCGCCCGGCGAAACACCCTACACCCTCTTCGATTATTTCCCCCAGGACTTTTTTCTCATCGTAGACGAGTCACACGTCTCCGTCCCCCAGATTGCGGGCATGTACCACGGCGACCGCTCGCGGAAGAAGACCCTCGTGGAATTCGGATTCCGCCTGCCATCCGCGATGGACAACCGCCCCTTAACCTTTGCGGAGTGGGAGGCAAAAATACGGCAAATCCTCTTCGTGTCGGCGACGCCGGCCGCTTATGAGCTGGAAAAGTGCCATGGCGCAGTGGTCGAGCAGGTTATCCGTCCAACGGGTCTTATCGACCCGGTAATTTACGTGAAACCGGCCAAGAACCAGGTAGAAGACTTGCTGATACAGATTAAAAAGCGCGCGCAAAGTAACGAGCGAGTACTGGTAACCACCTTAACCAAGCGGCTGGCCGAAGACCTGAGCGAGTATATCAAGGAAGAAGGACTTAAGGGCATGTACCTCCATTCCGAGATAAACGCGATTGAAAGGGTGGCGATATTAAGGGATTTAAGGCTGGGGAAGTTTGACGTGCTGGTGGGCGTGAACCTTTTACGGGAAGGGCTGGATTTGCCGGAGGTATCGCTGGTGGCAATTCTTGATGCGGACAAGGAGGGTTTTTTACGCTCAGAGACCTCTCTCATCCAGACCATTGGCCGCGCGGCCAGGAACGTAAACGCGGAGGTCATTTTATACGCGGATAAGATTACCGGCTCCATGAAACGCGCAATCGACGAAACCAACCGCCGCCGCGCGATTCAAACGGCGCACAATACGGAATACCACATCACCCCAAAGACCATACAAAAAGAGATTAGGAAGGGTATTGAAGGCAACGCTGCGTCTCACAAGATTGTTTACGAGGCCGTTGCTGAGAGCGAAGAGGAATACATCACCCAGGAGTTTGTGAACGAGTTGGAAGAAGAGATGCTGAAGGCGGCAGAAGCCCTTGAATTCGAACGCGCAGCGGAGTTAAGGGATAAAATCCAACAGATACGTTCAAAATACAGCATGGTAGTTGCCCCTGCCGCGCCAAAATCGGAACGCACAGGCGAGAAGGCAACAAAGAAAAAGAAAAGGCAGGAACCGAATTAACTGCTGTGCAGGTCACCATATAATGGTTGCGGCCATGGCAATGCTTATATCGGCCCCCCATGTTATACGGTGGTGGCCGTTTGTGCAGCAGAAACAGCGGAGAGTTTGGGTGCCGTCCCAATTTTTGGTTAAAATGTTGTTTTGTAGCTCAAGCCTTCATGTTTGATGTTTGTTGCGCTTGATACCGGCGCAGTCATTTTGTGTGCGGTTTCCTGCCGCGCAGTGCAATGCTGGAGTCCATCAGGGCTGAAGCCCTGAGCTACAGGGCGTATCGTGTTTACTGCACCCGGAGAGCGTTGACGCCTATCTGAGAGACAACCCAAACCCCTTTCTTTTTTCTTTCATAAGAAAAACTTTCAGATATATACGGCAGAGGGGTTCATCGCCGCCATTACCCAGCACATCCCGGAAAAACCATTTCAGACCTGTACTGAACTTGTTGAAGTATGGTGCGTTACTAATAGTAGGGCAAGCGTCCCCGCTTGTCATCATAATGTCGGGCGAGGACGCCCGACCTACCTCCGTATTCAAACAAGTCTCGCGGATTACGAGAAAAACAGGGAAATCTCACACCAGACGGTCAACCACTTGATAAAACGGATGAAGCCATAGAAATAATAGACGTATCTGAATGCAAACCACGCCGCATTCCGTCAAAGCAGTGGCGCAATTGTATTAAAAGAATCTACGCGGCAGGCCCTTTGTGTTGTCCGAAGTGTGGCGGGGAGATTCACCCCGTTAGCTATTGTATTGTTATAGATAAATTGACTTGGAAAAAGAAGGGGAGTTTTTATGGTAATCCCCGTTAGATATCTGTTATCGAACGGGGTGAAGATCATCAGCTTTATCACTGACCAGTGGGTAATACGGCAGAGACTGAAACACCTCGGTCTTTGGATACCAGCGCCTTCCAGAGACCCGCCCAATACAAATGTTTCCACTAAAGATCATGAGCCGGTTTATGAAATCTTCGATGACCTGCATGCATTCAACGAACATGCAGACGGTTGTCCCGGTCATGATGAATCCTGTATTGCGCAAAATTAAACCTTTTCTTGCGTTCTTCCACAGGGCGTAGGGGCGGTCTTGCCATTTTTTGTCAAAAAATCGGGTAATGTGCCGCACATTACCCATCATAAGAGAATTTACCTATTTCTCCGATAATCCCACACTGTTTCTTCCCATTTGCCTTCCAATGTTCGTTAATTATGCTAGAAAAGGTTGCAATTTTCTTTGTTTTTGCTATATTGGACATCTCATCGAGAAAAGCAATTTCCTATCAACTCGTGGGGGGCGTTGTTGCCTAGGATGTGGCTTGCAGGCGCTTAGTGTCGGTCGAGTTAAGCAAGGCGAAACCTAACACCAACCATTCGTGGTATTCAAGAAAAGTTGGGTTTCGTTTCCAGACTGTGCCAAATGAACTTTTTCATCCTAAAAGTGGGGAAGAAACAGCTCGAAATGAGTAAAATTGCTCATTTGGCAC
>CAYHFB010000052.1:0-13118 GCA_964355695.1 uncultured candidatus Brocadiaceae bacterium | reverse complement strand
CGATTTACAAGGTGAGCCATCCATTACCGACGAGCACGTGCAGAACAATCAGAGCATACGCAACGTACTCGTTAAGCGAGGGATCAAGCCCGAAGAACTGCCTGCGGAAGAAGACCTGAAAAAGCTTGAACGCAGGGTTAAGTCTGACGAGAAAAAGTTGATCAAGAGTGCGGAACTGCCAAAGAAGCTGAAGGACAGGAAGTGAGCCATCAGACTCAAGCCAATACCGTTCCGCTCGGCTCATTAATTGAAGCCCCACCTCAAAACGGGTATTCTCCGAATTTGATGATGAGATTTCGCCCTGATGCATCAAAAATCTATCCAGAGTATCTTGAGGTATATCTGAGAAGTGAGACGGTGGTGAAATATATCCAAAGACATGCTACAGGAACAAGCGGTAGTATGAAAAAGCAGAAGGATGCTTATCGCAAACAAAAGCGAGGTCTGATGCAGAAGCTGCTAACCGGCCAGTGGTGGGTGAAGATAGCTGGGGAGGTGCTTGGATGAGTGAACTTCGTGAAAAACTTCTCGAAGCATATCGAGTGGGCAATTTTCTTCAAACTGCAGTTGAGTCCACCTCCGATGTTGAAGAGAACAGCACTGATGTCACAGAAACGCTCGTGGCGCTCCATAATGATGGGCACATTGATTTAATAGAGCAATTTAAGAGTTTACGGAATCGTCGGGATTCGGGCATGAATTTTTTCCTTGCGCGGGATTTGTTAGAAAGATCACTACCACACATGAAAGCCCCCATCCAGCATGTGATGGAATGCGTTGCTCATCTGGCGATAGAAGCTGGCCAGCACTTGATGGCCAATTCGATCTTCACTCCATTTGTGGATTTTTGCGTGGCTGGTCCTTTAAGGCCGGAGCAAGGCTTAGAAATTATCAAAGGATCACCTGCCCAATTCATGGACTTTATCGTATCTATCATTGTCGCTGGTACGCGGATAGAGATAGCTCGATACTTCCATGAAGCCATTACTCTTACAACCCATGCGGATATTGAAATCCGTAAAAGAGCAATATTTTCACTGGGACTGATTCAATACACTGGGCAGCAGGAATTAACTAAAAAAGCACTTGAACAACTGAAAAGATTAATTGACGAAGAAGCCGACGACCATCTTCTATCGAATGCCATTAATTCAATCTGCAATATCTCTATGGTAGATCAATCTTTAATTGATGAATGCGAAAGGGCCTTAGACAAAGCATTAGTGAAAGGGGGGGACTACTCCATTTACGCTGCATCCGAGGTGTTTCGGCGTTATATTGATAAAATTCCTAAGGCGGTGCTTAATATGATCATTCGTCACCTGCCAAGAATGAACTCCACCAATAAGGGTACTGTGGAAAATATTGATTCTGGTGTGCATAAACTGTTAAAGCGAGATGATCCAACTCAAGGTATTGCGTTTCTGGAGGCACTCCTTCTTGCTCAGGCAGAAGACTTTTCTCTGAAAGCCTTAAACAGCGTTGTCCGTGGAATTCCCAGGTCAGACAACAAGCTCTTGAATAAATTGCTTACGCGATGGTTCCTTAAGGGCGATCGGGTTTTGTGTGAGGGAATCTGCGCGATCGTAGATGCCGCGCATGATAAAGAAATGCATCTCGAAATTGATATTGAAGAGATGCCTTGTTCCGATTTAAATCATTTGCTCTTTTTATCGCGGAAGACAATCGGATATCTCTTTTTGAAGCCTATAACAGCCGCCAGCGTAATTATTTCTCTGATGCGGCAAGCTATCGATCCAAATACCCTTAAGGCTATGGGTTCTCTCTTGTTCGATCCTTTGCTCCTAAACTTCTCGGGATCATTGCACGATTTCTTATCTACTCGATCCAGTAACGAAGCGGGACAAACCAAAGAGGTAATCCAGTCAGCACTGAACACTTTCGATGCTTATTGGAAAGACTTGAAGTCTATCGGAGATATCCCCGAGATGCACCCATCACAAGATCAGAGAGAAGCTCTGTCAAGGCATTTCAATCAAATGATGTCCAAGTCATACAAAGAGGTAATGAAAAGTTCAATTTTAAATCTTATTTGCACAAAGACCGTGATTTTGTACGGGAAAACATCTATCAATTACATCCAAGGCATATCGGGTCAATCGCAAAGGATGGAAATACCAATGAAAAGCCATGAAATGAAATTCGAGTACCCTCGACAAGAGCATATTGATCCGGTTGGGCTTGATTACATGCTTCGCATTTTTCGGGTAGAGAGATTGGTGAAGGCATGAAGCTTATCATCAAACAGTATCTCGCATCTTTAAAGGAGCGAGATGAATTAGACGCGCTCCTCCCAGACTTGCTGAGTCAGATGGGGCTTAATGTATTTTCCCGTCCCGGGAAGGGCACAAGTCAAAAGGGTGTTGATGTGGCAGCCGTTGGCAGTCTTGATGGTGGCACGGAAAAAGTCTATTTGTTCTCAGTCAAATCAGGAGATTTGACTCGGAAATCGTGGGATGCCGATGCCATCCAGGCATTGCGTCCTTCACTTAATCAAATCTTGGATGCATACATTCCCACCAGATTGCCGCATGAACATCAAGGTAAGGAGATTGTCATTTGCCTTTGCTTTGGCGGCGATATTCAAGAGCAAGTCAGGGATGAAGTCAAAGGCTACATCCGGACAAATACAAAAGAAGGTCTGTCATTTGAAGAGTGGAATGGCGACAAATTGGCCGATCTAATCCTGTCATTTTTCCTAAGGGAGGACTTGTTGCCCCCGGACACTAGGCCACTTTTAAGAAAATCTCTGGCTCTTCTTGACGAGCCGGAGGCTTCGTTCAGACACTTCTCCAACCTTGTCGCGTTACTTTCAAAAATTCAGCCCTCTGGCGACCCGCAACATATCCGGGCTATACGGCAGATAAACATTTGTCTCTGGATTTTATTCGCTTGGGCTCGTGATGCAGACAATGTCGAATCGGCATATTTGTCCGCCGAACGTGCGATGGTTCATGCGTGGGAGTTGACCAAAGGCCACTTCGACAAAAATACCGAAACCGCCAAGTCTATACAGCTATCATTTAGTTATATCTTGAACGTTTATCAGTTGATTTGTAATCATTATATTGCAGAGAAGATTATTCCTCATACTGGCAAGCTGCATGGTCTTTCATCTGCTGTATGGACCTCAAGCGAACTAGATGTGAATTTAAAGCTATTTGATGTCTTGGGTAGACTCGCAACAGCAGGCGTTTGGTCATCTTGGTATGCGTCCAGATGTATTGAAGAGCATAAAGAAAAACGGCAGGTTTATGAGCAGACGAGCGATTCTATCGCACAATCCCTTAAACTACTGATCGGTAAAAATCCTACCCTTCTTCTGCCATTCAAAGACGAGCAGGCCATCGATATTTCATTGGCGTTACTGTTTCTCTCACTCAGGAGCGAAAATGAAAGCTCTATGAAAAACTGGCTTACAGAGCTTATGGAAAGAGCTATTTTTGCCTATAAATGTCATGGACATTATCCATGTATCCTTCGATCCTACCGTGATTTACTGGAGCATCCGAAACCCGAAGATGATGAGTATCGGAAGGATGTCACTTCGGGGAGTATTCTTTATCCGACGATTGCTTTGTGGGCAGCCCTTCTTAAAGAAAATAAGCTGTTTGAGGAGATAAAGGCAGCCAAGGAAAATCAATTTAAGCATTGCAATTTTCAGCTATGGTACCCAGATGAAACTTCGGAGGTTCACCTTTACGTAAACAGTGATTTGCATGGTACTGTATTGTCCGATGTTCCTGTTAATCTGTCGCCGGAGGAGTTTTTGGAAGTAGTCAGGAAAGAGAGCAGGCGAACTGAACATTTCGAAAATTTATCGGCCTTTAAACATGGCTACACGCCGTTGATTCTTGTAGCGTGTCGTCACTATCGAATCCCATTACCGGTGCACTTTATGTTGCGCTATAGAGAAACTGTACAAAGCGATGAATCACAAGCGGGTGGGGGTTAAAATGAGTGATGGATTTAAGTTCTCCGAAAAATATCTCTCCCAAATCCCAGCACTACAGCAACTCATTGCTCTGGGTTTTAAGTACCTCACTCATGTGGAGGCGGTTGCAGAGCGACAGGGCAGGTTCAGCAATGTGCTGTTGGAAGAAATTCTGCGCAAACAACTGAAAGAGATAAACCACATCCAATACCGAGGCCGGGAATACTTGTTCAGCGAGGAGAACGTCCAGACCGCTATTCAGAAATTAAAAAATATTACCTGGGATGTACCTCATAAAACCAACGAAGCCGTCTATGACTTGCTGTCGCTGGGAACGGCGCTGGAGCAATCTGTTGAAGGTGACACAACCCCTGTGAATCAAAGAAAACATAGTTTTTTTCTCAAACGCAGACACATGGCCTACCAACGATCAACAGGCAGCTCCTACGGAGCTTGTGTGGCTTTTTGTCAACCAAACCGAACTTAATCAAATAAAAGAATCTTTGCGTTACAAGAAACGTTTAGCTGTTGAAACAACGAAAGAATACTGTATGATGTAAGTTCTCCCTTCCGGCTTGTTCGGGTTGGGCAGAAACAAAACAAAATACTTGAAATCAAAATAGAAAACGGTTAAGCTATTTCCTATTGTTTTTACTGGGGATGGGTTGTCTGTTGTGGGTTTGACTCGCGATAGTGCTGTCCCTATACCAAGTAGTTGTTTATGGAACAGTCTGGCGGGCATTCAAAAGAAGACCAAGATACGGCTCCGTTGCCGCGTTTTTAAAGGGGAATCTTGCGGTTCCGCCTGGAAATGACGAGGCTGGGAGTTGCCTTCCGCAATTGCGATTACCACGTGAACTGTTATACTAAATTAATCCGTAAAGCTTCTTTTTTGCACGTTTTTCGCACCCCCCTTTCTTAAGGGGGAACCGGGTTGCGGCTTTGTTTTACTATAAAATTATTCATCCGTAAGGAAATGCAGGTAAGTTTTATCCATGGTTAAAGTAACTTTGCCTGATGGCGCGGAAAGACAATACGACGATAATGTAACGGTTGGCGAGGTTGCACGCAGTATCGGAAGCCGGTTAGCGGAAAAGGCGCTGGCTGGAAAGGCCGGTGGTGTGCTTGTTGACCTGAGCTACCCTATCAAAGAAGACGTCTCTCTTTCCATTATCACCGAGGGCACCGACGAGGGGGTGGAGATACTCCGCCACAGTACGTCACACCTTATGGCTCAGGCGGTTTGCCGCTTGTTTCCTGGGGTGAAACTGGGCTTTGGGCCGACGATTGAGAATGGCTTCTACTACGATTTCGACCTCTCCCACAGCTTGACGGAAGAAGACCTCCGAAAGATTGAAGAGGAGATGAAGAAGATTATCCGTGAGGATATTGTCGTTGAACGATATGAACTTCCCCGCGATGTCGCCGTAAAAAACATGGACGCGCAGGGGCAGCTCTACAAGGCCGAACTGATTAAGGATTTAGAAGACAACACGGTATCCTTCTACAAACAAGGCGAATTTGCAGACCTCTGCCGCGGCCCCCATATCAGCCGCACGGGCAAGGTAAAGGTCTTCCGGCTGCTGAGCGTTGCGGGCGCCTATTGGCGCGGGAAAGAAACCAACCCGATGTTGCAGCGCATCTACGGCACGGCGTTCTTTTCTCAGGCGGAGCTTGACAAACATGTAAAACTCCTGGAAGAGGCTGAAAAGCGCGACCATCGCAAGATCGGGAAGGAGTTGGACCTGTTCAGCTTCCACGAAGAGGGCGGCCCAGGCCTGACCTTCTGGCATCCAAAGGGGGCAAGGATTCGGAATATCATTGAAACCTTTTGGAGAGAGGAACACTTTAAGAGGGGCTACGAGATTCTTTATAGCCCTCATATCGCAAAGATTAATTTGTGGAAGACCAGCGGTCATTGGAATTTTTACCGGGAAAGTATGTACGCACCCATCACGGTGGATAACCAAGAGTACATCCTGAAGCCGATGAATTGCCCTTTTGCCGTGCTGATATACAAAACCAAGCTGTACAGTTATCGGGACCTCCCTTTGCGTTGGGGCGAGTTGGGCACGGTGTACCGGTATGAAAGGTCGGGCGCGTTGCACGGATTGTTGCGCGTGCGCGGCTTTACGCAGGACGACGCGCACATATTCTGCACCCCGGAACAGTTGGAAGACGAGATTGTCGGGGTGATCGAGTTAGCACAGTTCATGCTGTCGAGCTTTGGTTTTAATGAGTATGAAATTGAGCTCAGTGTGCGAGGCAAGAGCGAGAAGGAAAAATATATCGGAAGGGACACCGTTTGGCAGCACGCTGAAAACGCCTTAAAAGTAGCTCTCGACCGGATGGGGCTTCACTACACCCGTATGGAGGGTGAGGCAAAGTTTTATGGGCCGGCAATTGATATCAAGGTCAAGGACGCGCTGGGGCGCGGGTGGCAGGGGCCGACGATCCAGGTAGACTTTAATCTCCCGGAACGGTTTGGGATTACTTACGTCGGTTCGGATGGAGCCCATCACCCGGTGGTGATGGTACATCGTACCGTGCTTGGCGCGATGGAGCGGTTTGTTGGGTGTTTGATCGAACATTACGCAGGCGACTTCCCCTTATGGTTTGCGCCAATCCAGATAAGGATTCTGCCGATTACCGACGCTCATCTTGATTACGCGAAGAAACTGCAACAAAAGCTGCTTGCAAAGAACCTGCGGGTAGAGTGCGATACCGCCAACACCAAGATTAATTACAAGATACGTGAAGGAACCCTGGGGAAAATCCCCTACCTGCTGATCGTTGGTGATAAAGAGGTGGAAAACAATACGGTTTCCGTAAGAAGCCGGAAGAGGGGTGTCGAAGGGGTGTTTCCCGTTGATGATTTTATTAATACGGTTGAATGTGAGATTCGAGACAAAAAATAACGGTTCTTTTTATGAGGAGATAATACATTTCACAGGATTTAAGAATTAACGAGCGTATCCGTTCTTCTACGGTAAGATTGATTGATGAAAGCGGCGCGCAGATCGGCGTTATAACCAAAGAGGATGCCATTGCACGGGCAAAGGCTGTCTCTCTCGACTTGGTGGAGGTTGCCCCGGATGCAGTTCCTCCCGTATGCAGGATTATTAATTACGGGAAGTTCAAGTACAAGCAAAAGAAGAAATTGCATCAGAGGCAGCATGTAGTTCAGCTAAAAGAGTTGCGGTTAAGGCCGAAAACGGGCGAGCACGATATCCAAACGAAGATACGTCAGGCGAGAAAATTTTTAGAAAATAAAGACCGTGTTATTGTCAACATGCTGTTTAAGGGCAGGGAACGGGCACACAGCGAACTAGGCGAGAACATCTTGAAGCAAATAGCCGCCGCTTTGGAGGATATTGCTAAAGTGGAGAAGGACCGCGTTATGGAAGACCGCAAAATGGGGATGATTCTGGCTCCAAAGTAGCGGGTAGGGGTACCCATGTTATTGAAACGGGCTCTGGGGCGAACAGTGCGTTCGCTTTACAGGGAAAAGCAACCACAGTCCTCATGAACGTTTATCAATGGCGGCGTGTGTTTTTAACGTAATTTTTATTACACTTAATTGTTTGTAAGGGAGGTTGTTTTATACATGCCAAAATTAAAAACCCACAAAGGGGTTAAGAAAAGGGTCAAAATCACTGCAAAAGGTAAAGTAAAGAGATCAAAGGCGGGTAAGGGTCATTTATTGTCAGGGAAAACGGGAAGGCGCAAGCAGCGCTTAAAGAAAAAAATAGGTGTTTCTGACGCCTTTAACAAAAAGATTAAAAGGGCGTTGAACGTAACATAAACATATCGTTGGAATTTTTTTTGAAGAAAGAGTTGTAACATGCCAAGAGCAACAAAAGGTTGTGCAAGAAAAAGGTCGAGAAAAAGACTGTTAAATAAAACTGAGGGTTATTGGGGCGGAAGAGGCAATCTATACCGTAAGGCTATAGAAACTTACATCCGCGCCATGGTTTTCTCGTTTAGGGACAGAAAAGCACGTAAGAGAGATTTCAGGGAGTTGTGGATATCCAGGATTAGCGCGGCGGTTAGAGAGCGCGGCATGTCCTACAGCCGTTTTATTAACGGATTAATCAAGTCGAACATTGATTTGAACAGAAAGATGTTGGCAGAGATGGCGGTAAATGACAAGTCTGCTTTTGATAAATTGGTCGAACAAGCAAAGGCGGCTATCGCGGCGGCTTCGGCTGTCTAAGTAGTGAGCGATGTTTGTTACAAGTTTGGTTGCGGGTAGTCGTTTACCCACCCCGAAATCCCTCCTTAAAGGGTGATTTTTCAATGTTCCTCCCGGGAGGCGCTAAGGGTATGTTCATCCACTGAGTTCCGCAGGAGTGGATGAACTGTTACCGTTGCGGTTATGCCACACGATGAATGCTGGGCACGTCTTTTCCAGGTTGTAGAACCGGAAATGTTACGTGCCTACATTGTTTAGGCCCTTCGCGTATTCGATAGCCAAACCTGGAAATACCAGGGTTTCACCCTGTCTTTTTTTTCGAAAAGCAGAAGTTTTTGGCTATAATTCCATTAGGAACGATATATTGGTCGAAGATAGACACAGAAACAGTATTTAGTTCCGTAGGAACGGCATATTGGTAGAATAATTGAATTTAAATATATCATGCCCACGGCATTTATATTTGTATACTTTTAATTTCTACCGATATTTCGTCCCTACGGGACGTTTAAAAAAACGCAACAGTTCACCCCCCTTTTGTCCCTCACTGGCCGGGAATCGGCACATTGCCCGGATAACCCTGTCAGGGTTTAAAACCCTGACAGGGTGTCGGCACATTGGAGCATGGGTGAACTGTTACAAAAAAAACAGAGCTGCATTGCACGGAAATTTAGTATTATCCCTTTCTTAACAACGGGTTCGTATGCAAAAGAAAATAGAAGAAGCCAAAAGAGGCCTGGAACATGAGGCCAAGGCTATTATCTCGTTAAAAGAGGCTGAACTGCTCAAGACAAAATACCTGGGAAGAAAAGGGATCGTCGCCGACTTTATGAAGCTGCTCCCAACACTAGCAGTGGAACAACGCGCCGCTTTCGGACAGCAGCTTAATACCTTAAAGGCCGAGATTGCCATTATTTTGGACGAGCGCATAGCGTCGCTCCCTTCGGAGGCCGCTCCCAAGGGCAAGCAGGAATTGTTTGACATAACCTTGCCCGGCACACAGCCTTTCATCGGAAAAAAACACCCATTGACCCAGACCATCGACGACATCAAAGAGGTCTTTGCCGGACTGGGTTTTGACGTCGCTTACGGCCCGGAAGTCGAGTTGGAATACTATAACTTTGACGCCCTGAACATACCGTCAGACCACCCATCCCGAACGGATTTCGACACCTTTTATATCAAGAACGACGTACTGCTGAGGAGCCAGACCTCCACCGTTCAAATACGCGTCATGGAAAAACAAAAACCTCCCGTTCGCATTATAGCCCCTGGCAGGGTGTACAGACCCGACACGGTAGACGCACGACATTCTTTCATGTTTCACCAGGTGGAAGGCCTCCTCGTTGACGAGGGGGTGAGCTTCGCCGATTTAAAAGGGGTGCTGCACCAATTTATTAAAACTTATTTTGGACAAAACGTACAAATGAGGCTAAGGCCATCGTTTTTCCCCTTTACGGAACCCAGCGCGGAGATAGACATTTCGTGCTCCCTTTGCTCCGGGAAGGGATGCAGCGTCTGCTCGTACAGCGGTTGGGTGGAGATTCTGGGCGCCGGGATGGTTGACCCCAACGTATTCCACGCCGTCCATTATGATGCCGAAAAATACACGGGCTTTGCGTTCGGAATGGGCGTCGAGCGCATCACCATGTTAAAACACGGCATTAACGACATCCGCCTGTTCTATGAAAACGACATGCGGTTCTTGTCTCAATTTTAACAAGGCGAGTCATCTATGAAAATTAGTTTCAACTGGTTAAAAGAATACGTTTATTTTTCCCTAACGCCGCAGGAATTGGCCGTGCGGTTGACGAACGTGGGATTGGTCGTTGCCGATATCAAACAGGTGGAAGACGATTTCTGCCTTGAGATTGAGGTAACGTCGAATCGTCCGGACTGCCTGGGGGCCATCGGCATTGCCCGCGATACCGTTGCTGCGGTGGGCGGGAGCCTGCAAATACCTGCCGTAACACCCGCCGTTGAAAAAGGGAAGGCCGTCGATAAGGCAGCCCTTGCCGAAATTGCAAAGTGGATCACGGTTTCCGTTGAAGATACGATGCTTTGCCCTCGTTACACCGCGCAAATCATTCAACACCTTACGATAGGGCCGTCACCGGAGTGGATGCAGAAAAGATTGAAGTGTATCGGACTCAGACCGGTAAACAACGTCGTTGACGTCACCAACTACGTGATGATGGAAACAGGGCAGCCGCTCCACGCCTTTGATTACGACAAAATCACAGACAAGAAAATAGTGGTAAGAAGGGCTACGATTGGGGAAGAGATCGTCACCATCAACGGCGCAAAACGGGCGCTTTTCCACGATATGCTGATTATTGCCGACGGGAAAAAACCCGTTGCCGTTGCGGGGGTGATGGGAGGTAAGGACACCGAGGTAACGGAGTCAACCCGGCGCATCCTTCTGGAATGCGCGCTCTTTGAGCCGAGGCAGGTGCGCCGCACGTCACGCGCGTTGGGCATCGCCTCCGATTCCTCGTATCGCTTCGAAAGAGGTATTGACCCGGAAATTACTGAATATGCCTCAAGGAGGGCTGCAAACCTCATCCAAAGCTGTGCTGGCGGAGAGGTTGTCGGCGGCTTTATCGACGCGCGCACAGGAAAACATGAAACAAAGAAAATCACCCTCAGAATGGAACGGCTCAACAAGATTATCGGGGTGGAAATTAAGAAAGAGGTTGCCGTTGATATTTTGAAAAGGCTGCATTTCCGCGTCCTTGATGAAACCAGCCACCTTGTTGACTTCGAAGCGCCCAGCTTCCGCGGCGACGTCTACCGCGAGATAGACTTGATAGAAGAGGTCGCCAGGATATACGGCTTTAATAATATCCCCACAAAAACCTCCGTCAGCATCCGCGGCAGCGTAAAGAACAAATACGAAACGGTAGAGAACGACGTTCGCCGGTTGCTGACCGGCATCGGCTGCTATGAGGCGAAGACCTTCAGCATCGTAGACGCATCGCCGTTGCAGTCAATAAATCTATGGTCAGCCGCACCGGGCATGGACATTGCCAACCCGATGCGTCAGGAGGAAAGCCGCTTGCGGACTTCCCTGCTGCCGAGCCTTATCAACGTGAAACGGTACAACGCCAATCACGGTACCGAACGCGTGAAGACCTTTGAAATCGCAAAGGTTTACCTTGCCGGCGAAAAGCTCCCGTTGGAGAAAACCTGTCTGTCCATCCTTGCCGATATTGATTTTTTAACGGTAAAGGGAATTGTTGAAGCAATACTCACACATCTGGGCATTCATTCAAAATGCGAATCACTGCCCTTCAGTAAACCGGAACTCTTTAGGGATGGCCGTGCTGCAAAGATACTCCTGGATGGCAAGGTCTTGGGTTATTTGGGCGAGGGAAGCAATGATTTGGCCTTTAATGCCCCGCCCTGCCTGGCCGAGTTGGACATGGACTTGTTGGTTGAGAAGGCCAGTTGTGCGAAAAACTACCAGGCGCTCCCCCAACAACCGCCTGTATTTCGTGACCTCGCCCTCCTTGTCGATGAGGAGGTGGCGTGGACTTCCATTGAAAAGGCCATTGCTGGCACGAAGGTACCTTTTTTAAAGAATATCAATTTCTTTGACGTTTATCGCGGCAAACAGATACCTGCAGGAAAAAAGAGCATCGCCTTCAATCTCTGCTTTCAGGCGCAAGACAGGACGTTGAAAAACGAAGAGGTCGATGTCGCACAAGCAACCATCATTGACGTGCTTCATAAAACCCTTAATGCTGAATTGAGAACACAATAAGCAGATGAATGCGATTCTTCACCAAAAGATTCAAAAACTGAAAGAAGAAGTAAAATACCTTGATGATAATAAAACAAGATTTCTAGACACCATCAAAGCCTCCAGCGACACAAAGAAGATCGTCGAAAGGTGCGCCTACCTTTGTGCGGAAATGGCGCTGGATGTGGCCGACATGGCAATCGTATCAAGGAACCTGCCAAAGCCGGAAACCTATAGAGACGCAATATTCAAGCTGGGTGAACACCAAATCATCCCCCCTGAATTTGCATATAATTTTGTATACATAGCAGGATTGAGAAACTATCTGGCGCATGACTATATGAGAGACACCGTTCCAACCTTAGTAGACTTCCTGGAACACAAATTGGAAGATATAAAAAAATACATAAAACTCATGGAAAAGTAAGCAAAAATGGATGACGCCATAATACACCAGATTAGGACGATCCTTTCCCAAAACCAGTTAGTCGATTTTTCATATCTTTTCGGTTCCCGCGCACAGGGCAAGGCGGGAAGCAGGAGCGATTGGGACATTGCCGTCTATATAGCAGACGCCGCGCTGGAGCGCAACCCGGTATGGCAGAAAATAAAGATTGAAGATGAAATATCCCTTGTCTTGAAGACCGATAACATCCAGGTCGTTATTCTCAACGGCTTAGATGCCCCTCTCTTTGCCTTTAACATTATAAACAAAGGCATTTTACTCACCGACAAAAACCGGGAATTGCGCGTAATATTCGAATGCAACACCCTTCGGCGATTTCATGACTGGCAATATTATTTAGACCGTCACTTAGATAGAACGAACGAAGCGTCTTGAATATCGCGAATAACCTTACCAACTATGGTAACCATTCAGGCAACAAGCCATCCAAAATTTTTATCCTGCCAATCTTCGTGACAATGGTGAATACCTTCACCAGGTCGCCTTCCAGCCGTACCTCGACGTTATAGGCCAGCGGTGGGACTATTATTATTATTTCTTACCGGGCATACTGTATACCATCCCCATAATCCTTTTCTTGCCCCTTGTAATCGCTGACCTGCAGCAACGCGGCTACTTTAGGCATTGGGTTTAAATAAAATGGATTTTCTGTATTTCTTCGTGCACCTTGTGCCTTCGTGTGAGAATATGATTTTGAGGTACTAAGTAGTTACCTTAAGACACAAACACCGTAATATGCCGCAAACGGTTTTTGCGT
>CAYHFB010000051.1:0-13201 GCA_964355695.1 uncultured candidatus Brocadiaceae bacterium | reverse complement strand
ATAATCTGGCAAAGCTATTGTAAGCTTTTTGTAATAGGGAACTTCGTATATTAATTGTTGGGCGCTTAAGGGGAGGTGGGAAATGAACGTTAGAACTAGTTTTCGGCTGCTCATGCTGTTCACATTGATATTGCGAGGGGCGGTCGCACTGGCAGACGATACCACTCCGTTCACGAACCTCGCTGGCATCACCAATGTCCACGAGAAGCTGTCCGTCAGTCTCAATCTCAAGGGTGCAGAAGAATTTCGAGTAGATCCAGAGAAGGTAAGAAGCACAGTCCGCAAAGCGCTCACATCTGCTGGCGTGGGGACGGACGGGTCTGGTATCGGTGTACCAATGGTAAGCGTCTCGATTGCTGGACAAAGCACAGGAGGTGGTGGGGCGCGTTACACGGTCGAGCTCATTGTCCGAGCAACAATTCCTTCTCCATTTACAAAGCACCACAGTGTGGAGGCCATCTTCTGGCGTTCAGTTGCCACTAGCGAAGAGACCATGCGCTATGATCCCGCGTCCAAAGACTTCATCAAGTCCAGCGACCAGATTGGCGAACGTGTATATGGATCGGTCCAAGAGATCACATCGCGGCTTGAGAGTGACCTTAAGAAGGCTAATGCTAGGAAGTAACGCGCCCAACAAGGCGCTCCAGGCGACGCCAAAAAGCGGCGCGCCTGAGCTTCAGCGTTCGGCATAAATATTAAGAGGATTACATGATGATAGATCAAGAGATTGCAAAAATCGCCAATGATCGTATTCGTATAGAAATTGAGGAGCAAAATAGCAGGTTGCGTTCTGAAATAGAACGATTTAAGATAAAAATGCACGATGACAATGCGGTACAGTCAAGCTCATTGATAGTGGGTATCGCTAATTTATGCATAGATACCATCAAAAATAGGGGTCAACTTATCTGGCAAACTTTATCTCGGTTTATCAAATCGGCTGGAATTTCATACTCTCCTGAATTGTCGGATGAATTAAAAGGCTTAGTTGTCCAACACTTGCCAGAAAAACTCGCCGATTTGAGAGATTATATTAAACCAACTACAAGTTTTATAATAGGTTCTCCAAGCCTGTATGAAAGTATTTGGCGAGATTTGGATAGTGCAAGGAATCAAGCCCTATCGAAGGTAGGGACAGAGATAGACTTATTTGTGCATTCACTAAAAAAGAAAGCTGACAGTGTAAAAGACGGAACGTCCTCAACTGTCTTTAATGTTTATTCACCAGTAGGGTCGATACAAACTGGTGATAATTCAACAGCCAATGTAACCCAGAACATTGATACTGAAGTCAAAGAACAGATACGAAAGGCTCTTGAGGAAATACACTCAACACTCACTCGGTCTGAAGTTGAAACTCCTACGTCAAAAGGCAAACTGATTGAGGTTATTCAAGAGAGTCAAGTAGAACTCCAAAAAGAAAAGTCCAATGTTATACGGTTGAAAAGTTTACTTACTACTGTTGGAACATCAATACAAGTGGTTTCGAGCCTTAAACCTGCCTATGAAACCCTGAAACAAGCATTAACGTTCATCGGCATTTCATTGCCGTGAAAAAGATAGAGAGATTGCCGAACAAGTCAGTGGAGTGGACACGGAAAACTGCTGTGGCCTTACGGGTAAAGTCATTTGCCGCGCCCCTCACTTCCAGCGTTGGGCGTTGTTAAGCAAAATACGGGACAACAAAAAACTATGAAGCGACAAATTCTTACAGACGTTTTGACCTGCAAGCCATACGATACACTCTATCACTACACGACACAGACTGGTCTTCTTGGCATCGTAACGAATAAGGAGATATGGGCGACACACACTCAATACTTGAACGATCAACGCGAATATCTGCATGCATTGGAAATAGCGAAAGAAGAAATCAATGAATTCATTAGCACAACAACTGACCCACAACACAAGGTTTTGTTAAATGACATGAAGACTGGTCTGAACAACATCGAGAGCATAAACGTATGTGTTTGTTCTTTCTCTTCGGACAGAGACTTACTTCCACTGTGGCGGGCATACAGCGATGCCACATATGGGTTTGCAATTGGATTCTCAGGGGATTTTCTAGCCAAGATAGCTGCTGAACATGATTTATATCTAGCACAATGCCTTTACGATCCTTCCGAACAACGGGAATTGATTCATGCACTGGTAGAAAAAGTGTTAAAGGAGAATGTCGAAGGAATACCCTGGGATGACGATCATCACATACCGCGGGGAGGCAATCTCTGTGCATATCTTCACCGATATGCGCCTATTTTGAAGGATAGCTCCTTCAAAGAAGAACGGGAATGGCGAATCATTTCTAGTCCTTTAAGTTGCAAGCTTGAACGATTTGACTTTCGCCCAGGCAGATCGATGATTATCCCTTACTATCGGGTTGCACTAACGAACGAAAAGTTACCTTTCGACTTGAGTGAAATTGTTATCGGGCCTACTCCACATCCCGAGCATTCAAAGATCTCGGTTTCCAGTTTTCTGGTAAGCCAAAATTTGCGAGACGTGCCAGTGAATAACTCAGTTGTACCTTATCGCAACTGGTAGGGAACTGTGGGTCTATATCCGGTTACAACTAAATCATCTCGTAAACGCCCAACCAACGCATGCACTCGGACGCGCTTACGCGCGCCGGTGATGCGTGCCGTTAGATGTGGTAAAATTTATAAAATGAAATGAACGATTATTTTAGGATAAGATTCTATGATTGACAATTACGCAAAGGCTATGGAATTGATTGAAAACATTAAATCGCATTTGCCAATTACCGCCTATCCAACACAAAATTTATTGCGACTAATACAACAAAAAAAGATTAATCTGTCTTTTGATAAAGATATTCTAATTGAAGATGTAATGTACATGGGAGATGAAGGCGGTATTTGTTGTAGTATCAGAATGCCTGAAGGGAAAAAAGAAGTTCTTATTGCTTCCCTGACACACCTTCGCATTCCTAATAATCATCCTTTATCAAAGGAAATTAATGATTACCAAAAGAAACGGATAAAAAATTTGTCTAATAAATAAGTACATCTCCACAAATTTAATTAAAAACAGTAGAGAGAAATCCAAAAAACAAATTAAAATTCCTAACAAGGGTGCTGCACCTGACATCAAAAAGCAGTGCAGGTGAGCTTGGTTGTTTTGTGGGGAAAATGATATGAAAACTACAAAAGATTTTTACGCCATTACTGATGATTATATGGGACATATTCAATTATTTTACAAAAAATTTGTAACTATTCAGCGTGTTTGAGATGTCTATACTATATGTGGCAAAAGACACTGGATTTGCATTATCTGCCTATATATAGCAGTACAGCCTATGACCGTTCTATGTGATTATGACCATTATGTGCCATATATTGTATTCGCAAAAAACACGCTGAATAGTTACCTGAATAGTTACATTCGTTTACTGAATTCAAAGCTAAAATCCGTACGTTTTTTGATTCAACATGGAATACCATTTTGCCTGATTTGCCAAGCAGGATTAATGATAACTTCCAGAAGCTGAAACCTGCGGTTTCAGCTTGATTGAGTACATGCCCAGACAGCCCTCTCCATAGATAGGCAGAAAAATTCTCTACTTCCAACGGGTGAGAATAGAACTTTCCGAAAGACCAAAACCCTACCATCTGCACGGGGTTTTCTGGTATTTGCGGTACTTTTCAAAAGTCAAAGACCTACCCGTTCTGAGTATGTTTTCCGGATGAGGTACGGCGAGGGTACGACTCAAGGCGGTTGCAATATGTTGATATCGCGCAACTTACGACATTGCATAAAACTAGGGCAAGAAATTTATTATGATGTTCACACGGTAAGTGATATTATTTTGGTTATGACTTTCATAGAAAAACGGTTCTTCATTTTGTGGGGATTGGATTTATGTCGAGAATTAAGCTTCTTCCTTCGTCTTTAATTAACAAGATTGCAGCCGGCGAGGTGATTGACCGTCCGGCGTCCGTGGTGAAGGAACTGGTTGAGAATGCCATTGACGCTATGGCGTCGAGGGTTGACATTTACCTGGAAGAGGGGGGAAGAAAGGTAATACGGATCGTGGACAACGGTATCGGGATGGATGCTGCGGACGTTGGATTGGCCTTTCAAAGCCACGCAACGAGCAAAATAAAGGATGCCGACGACCTGTTTGCCATCCACACCCTCGGATTTCGGGGCGAGGCGCTACCGAGTATCGGCTCTGTTTCTCAATCCTGCATCATCTCCCGGACAAAGGGCGCCACTCACGGGGCGGAAATCAGGATTAACGGCGGCGAACTCAGCGAGGTGAAGGAGTGCGGCGCGCCGGAAGGGACTCAGGTGGAGATACGCGAACTCTTTTTTAACGTCCCCGTCCGCAAGAAATTTTTGAAGACGATACCAACGGAAATGGCGTATATTTCCGAGGTGTTAACGAAATTTTCCCTTTCCTATCCCGCCGTGCATTTTACCCTGACGCACAATAACAGGCCGGTGTTTAACCTCCCGCCCGTACAGGACACCGCCGACAGGATCGCGGCGTTTTTCGGGGAAGAGATGAGAAAGCAGCTCATCCCGGTGCTATTACGGGAAGAGAAGTTTTCCCTCTGCGGCTACATTGCCCCCCCTTTCTTTGATAAGGCTAACGCGCGGATGCAGTTTCTCTTTTTAAATGGCCGCTATATTAAGGACAGCGCCATTTTTCGCGCAATCAGCGAGGCGTATCACGGAAAGCTGATGCCGAGGCGGTATCCCGTCGTGTTTCTCTTTATGCAGATCGACCCATCCGAGGTTGACGTGAACGTCCACCCAACAAAGATCGAGGTGCGTTTCCGCAATTCCAGCGTGATTTATCATTACGTGCTTTCCTCATTGAAAGAAGGCCTGAACAGGTCTCCGGTAAAACATATAGGGGGATTAACCCCTATTCAAAGGCTGGAAAGAGACGCGGTAAAGGCGGACGACGTTGCCCTTCCTCAAAAATCGTTGTGGGATCAATTCCCACCGGGGAAGACGGATGAACCGCGTGAACCCAAAGAATGTCCAAAGGAAGATGACTATCATTTATTGCCTCCTCAGCACGAAGCTGAATCTGCCGATGCGCGCCCATCGGAGGAAAACACCAATGCCATTTCCTCCCAAATGCAGGGAAAAGAGGTAGCGCCTCAAGTACCTCGCGGTGAACATACATCCCTAGGGATAAACGCCGTTCCTTTTTCGAGGGATGCGAATATGCGGGAAAAAGGGTTCATGCCGGAAGGCAATAAGCCACGGAGGTATTTCCAGGTACATAACGCCTATATTGTGGAAGAGACGTCCGACGGTTTGAATATCATTGACCAGCACGCGCTACACGAAATAGTTTTATATCACGAGATAGAAAAGAACGTCAACGCCTCGAAATTGCCCAGCCAGCGCCTGCTCATACCGGAACTGGTAGACCTCAGCCCAAAGGATTTTTTCAGCATTATTGACCTGACGGAACATCTGGGGGCGTTGGGGATTGAAATTGAGGAGTTTGGGCATAATACGGTAGTGATCCGTTCCTTTCCACAACTGTTAAAGCGATTGAACGGCAAGGAGTTTCTGGAAACCTTGTTAACCGAGTTTGGCGAGGGGGACGGCCCTAAAGGCAAGGATAAGACGCTAAATAAAATCATCAGCGTTATGGCCTGCAAGGGCGCCGTCAAGGCAGGACAGCGCCTGGAACCGCAGGAGATTGGCGAGCTTCTTGAAAAGAAAAGAACCATGGGCTCCTTTACCAACAACTGCCCGCACGGCAGACCCACAACCCTGCATTTTTCATTGGACGATCTGGAGAAGCAGTTTAAAAGAAAGTAGCCGGGTAGGTTGGGTTGAGTGAAGCGAAACCCAACTTTTTTTGAATGCACTAACGGCATTCGTTGGGTTTCGCCTTGCTCAACCCAACCTACACAACTACCAGCGCAAAAAAATCTTGTCAGGAAATTGCGCTGTACCTGGTAATCATGATAAGAAACAATTTTAAAAAATTCAAATAAGGCGATAACCCCGTGACCGAACCAACAAAAACCCCGGAATCCGCCATTCAGCCTGTCGCCCAATGGCTCGAACAGCCTATCTTTATTTCATCCACCTTCCGCGATATGCAGGCCGAGCGGGACGTATTGCACGATACCGTTTTCCCCGAACTGAAAAAACGCCTTGTAAAATACCACCGCACACTTGCTCCGGTGGATTTGCGTTAATGATTGAGATTTTATGAGTCCAAGATATCCTTTGCGACTTTGCATCTCTGCGTCTTTGCGTTAATGATTGAGATTTTAGGGGTAGACCTGAAAAACAAAACAAAAAGGTTTCTCCGCGACTTTGCGTCAAAGGTTTTGATAAAATGAACGGTTTCCAAAGGCATACATCGTGTCGTTAACGGTTTGTAGTCAACAATGAAAGCAAAAGTGCCAAGATACTAAGACAACAAAAAAACCTGTTTAACGCAAAGACGCTAAGTTGCAAAGACGCAAAGAAAAACGATCTCTGGATTAAAATCTTGAGAAGACACAACGTTAAAGACAACAAAAAAACCTGTTTAACGCAAAGACGCTAGGGCTTAAGCACAAATAGCTTCCCTAATATCCGTTCATACTATTCATTAATTTCTTTCATTTCCGTTATACAAAAATATTTAATATCGGGAAGTTAATTATGCTTACGTCCTTACTCGGTAAAAACCTTTTTTGTAATCCTTCTTCATGACCCAATAACAATTCGTGAAAATTCGTGTAATTCGTGTCTTTTGTGGTTAAACGCTTTTCGGCTGCGGCTACGCCGCGCTATGAATTTTTGACAACGTTAAAATAGGAGTACCACAACCCATGTTAAACGGAAGGATATTGAGGAATTCACAGATTATTATTTTGGGCGTCTGTATCGCGGCAGCAACCATTGTTTCCAGCATGATCTTCTCGAAGGGATTTATGAAGGTAATGCGGTTCACGCATGAGGTGATTACCGTGACCGGCTCGGCTCAGAAGGAGATAACGAGCGATTACGCCGTCTGGTACGGCGAATTTTCCCGGCGCGACGCAGACCTTGCTACGGCATATCGCTCGCTGAAGGATGACCTCGAAAAGGTAAAGTCACACCTTATTTCAAAAGGGGTGAAAGAGGCGGATATCACCGTTTCCCAGGCATTAACACAGACCTTTTACCAGAAAAATGAAAAGGGCAACGATACCAACGAAATCGAAGGCTACTGCCTGAAGATGAGCGTCTGCGTTCAATCGAACGACGTGCATGGGTTAGAGAAGATGTCGCGTGAGTCAACGGAGTTGATAGACCAGGGCATACACTTTGAATCCCATCCGCCTGAGTACTTTTACACAAAGCTCGAAGAGTTAAAGATTGAAATGCTGGCAAATGCAACCGAAAACGCCAAGAAGCGGGCTGAAAAAATGGCACAGGCAACCGGCAACAAGATTGGCAGCATCCGTTCGGCAAAGATGGGTGTTTTTCAGATTACACCGGTCAATTCGACCGAGGTAGCCGACTGGGGCGTAAACGACACGTCGTCGCTCATAAAAAAGATGACCGCCGTAGTAACGGTAAGTATTGCAATTGAGTAGCGCAGGCTTCCAGCCTGCTGACGGGTGTTTAAAAGAGAGCGCGGCATTGCATAGCATTTACCAGGTGTTTCACCCCTGGCTATATTCTTTCAGCCCTTCTGGCCTGTTGTAGAAAGCCGTGTGTTGCACAACCTCTGGTGTGTGTTCAGACGTCAGCAAGGCTAAAGCCTTGCCCTACGTATAAAAACAAAAAAGTCGCCGAAAGGCAGAATTTATTCCCACGTTTTGCGTGGGAATACGACTACGTGACGTGCCGCTCCGCGTCACGTTTAAACAATGAAAGGGTGCTGGATGTCTGAAAAAGGGTCAGAGAAAATATCACGCAGGTTTTTGTTAAAGATCGCCGGGGGATGCGCTGCATGGTTGGGACTAAACAAGCTGCCGTTTGCACGGGCACAGGCACCCGGCCAGGCAATCCAACCGCTGCCGGATTTCACCGGACCGGGCGTTAATCCTTACTGGGGGGCGGTAGGACCCTTTGTTGTTTACCCTCAAAAACTCCCCCTGATTCAACTTACCGACCGTCCGGTCCAGTTGGAAACGCCCCGGAATTACTTTCTTACCCCGTTCACCCCCAATGCCGCATTTTACGTGCGGTGGCACCTGGAGGGTATCCCGAACGCCGTGAACCTTTCCGAGTGGCGGCTTTTCGTGGAGGGGCATGTTGAAAAACCGTTGGCATTATCCTTGTCCGATCTCATGCAACAATTCAAACCGGTTTCTCTTGCTGCGGTCAACCAGTGTTCCGGCAACAGCCGCAGCCGCTTCCAACCCCGTTTACCCGGCAGCCAGTGGGGTAATGGGGCCATGGGCAACGCCCTTTTTACTGGTGTGGCGCTTAAGGACGTGCTTAACGCCGCTGGGGTAAAGACCGGCGCGCTTCAGACACAGTTTGAAGGGTTGGAAAAGGGGAGAGGACTAACGAACAGCGTCTCATACAAGTTCCTGAAATCCCTGAAGCTGGACGATCCGGTCATCAATGAAACCATGGTGGCATATTCGATGAATGGCGAGCCGCTTCCCATGCTGAATGGCTTCCCGGTGCGCCTCGTGGTTCCCGGCAAATTCTCAACCTATTGGATCAAGGCCTTGACCTGGATACGGGTGTTAACCGAGCCGGACGCCAATTTCTGGATGACAAAGACTTACTGCGTACCCGATACCCCCGGCGGCAATACAACCCCAAAAGACGTCAGGGAAGGCCATGTACCGATGGTTCCAGTTGGGACAATGCCCATCCGTTCATTTATTATCACCCCGGACGGCTCATGCAAAATCCCGGTAAAAATGCCGGTAACGGTGCGCGGTATCGCCTTTAGCGGTTATGGGACGGTGGTAAAGGTGGAGTTTTCTATGGATGATGGCGCAACCTGGGGCCTGGCAAAATTAGGAGAAGATTACGGACGCTACTCCTTCCGTACCTGGGAAGCAACTTGGGTTCCCATGCATACCGGCAAACATATCCTTGCCGTGCGGGCAACGGACGAGAAAGGAAACGTCCAGCCAGACGAGGCGATATGGAATCCAAAGGGCTACCTGTGGAATAAGATCGAACGGCAGGAAGTAACCGTAGATACCGCCGCGTAGCGTGGCGTAGCGCAGGCTTCCAGCCTGCTTAAAAAACAGTCTTCCTTTTGGACAAACAAAAACAGCAGGCTGGAAGCTTGCGCTACGCTGTGAACCAATACCTGTTTTTTCAATTTCAAAACCATAAAAAGAGATTATCATGAAAAAAACGCTCTACATCCTGATAGGACTGCTCATAACAGTATTGCACAAACCACTTTTCGCAAAAACCAACCTACACGGGCTGGTTCGTAGCGGACAATACACTAAGGGGAAACTGCGCACTCTGCATCAACCTGAGACCGGAAAGCAGTCGGTAGACGGTGTCTACGACGCAGGTGCCTATCCCCTTTGCACCCCTAAGTTGCCGCCTGGCGAAGGCCGTGAGGTGATACTGGGTTACTGCAACATGTGTCACAGCGTTACGTACATCACCATGCAACCCCCGCTTCCGTCCGCTACGTGGGCAGCCGAGGTTTTCAAGATGATTGATACATACGGGGCGTTAATTCCAGAGGATGAAACAAAACAGATCATCGTCTACCTGCAATCACACTACACGCCGGAAACCAGAAAAAATACAAAGTAGCGCAGGTTTCCCGTTGGAAGAGGGACGATCCGCTGGCGCGGTATGGTGCGTAAGTCGGGTTGCGAGGGAATGGGGAAAAGAGAAATCGCCGGGGAATGACTTCCAGAGAAAACTTGCGATGTGGCAGGTAATAGCGCGGGTGATAAACCATAGAGTCAGGGCTGTCTGCCGTAAGGCTTGCGCAGGTACATGCCGCAGGCGAGGTTCTGGATTTTGGTAGCGTTGTCAAGTGAAGACCTGCCACCATGGTTTCTTTATGATTAAAGGGGGTTGCAATTACCAATTGGCTAAAAGGTCTCAATAATTCTACGTGACCTGGAAATTCAACTTTTGTTTTGGCATAATTCTAGCTGAAACCCTTTGTAGACGTGGAACTTCAGTCTTTTGGAAAAGTTAAAATCTCAACCGTTCAGAGTATAGCCAGGGATGAAGCCTCATAAGCGCTAAGTTAAAATTACGGATTAATTTAACCGTGTGATGAATAACGAATATCGAACAAGGAATTTCGAATTATGAAGTTTTCTTATCCTTCGGCATTCATTATTCCTTGTTCGATATTCGATATTAGACTCCGTGTAAAAAATATCAAAACAACTTAGCGCTTATGGGGTGAAGCCTCTGGTAAATGGCCTACAATTTACCATTGTTTTGTTCCTGAAAACAAAATGAAGCTGGAGCTTTCGGTACAAGCGCGTTCCCAAGCGGGCGCTTGGGAACGAGGGCGTATACGTAGGGCAAGGCTTTGCTTGCATTTGTCTCAACACATCAGGGCTTGCAACCCTAAAGGGCGGCACTACTGCTGCTTTGGTTTGGTTTTCATGGAAAGGGAAATCCTTTTCCTTTGCAAATCGATTGCAAGCACGGTTACGGACACCTTCTGCTGCACCTGCACCACCTCGCTCGGTGTTTTTACAAAGCGGTCGGCAAGTTCGCTGACGTGAACCAGGCCATCCTGATGCACCCCAATGTCCACAAAGGCGCCAAAGGCCGTTACGTTGGTGACTATGCCGGGAAGCTGCATACCCGGCTGTACGTCTTCCATCTTTTCAATTCCATCGGCAAACCCGAAGGCCTCGAATTTTTCCCGCGGGTCACGGCCTGGCTTGGACAATTCGGCCATGATGTCGTTCAAGGTAGGAATACCCACCTTCTCCGTCACGTATCGAGTAAGGTCGATCTTCTTCCTGAGCGCTTCATTCCGTATCAAATCGCCAACCGTGCATCCCGAGTCCTTTGTCATGGCGTCCACGATGGAATAGCATTCCGGATGGACGGCACTTCCGTCAAGCGGGTTTTTGCCGTCCCCGATGCGCAGGAATCCGGCGGCCTGCTCAAACGCCTTGGGGCCAAGGCGGGGCACTTTTCTGATATCTTCCCTTGAGGCAAACGGGCCGTTTTCGTCGCGGTATTTTACGATATTACCCGCAAGCTGCGGTCCCAGGCCGGAAACGTAGGTGAGAAGCTGGCGGCTCGCGGTGTTTACCTCGACGCCTACCTTGTTCACACAACTGATGACGATATCATCAAGGCTTTTCTTGAGTGCGCCCTGATCGACGTCGTGCTGGTATTGCCCGACGCCAATGGCTTTCGGGTCTATTTTTACCAGTTCGGCCAGCGGATCCAGGAGGCGTCTGCCGATGGATACGGAGCCACGCACCGTTACATCGTGGTTCGGGAACTCCTCGCGTGCGACGTCCGAGGCGGAATAAACCGAGGCGCCGCTCTCATTTACCATTATCACGGAAATGTTGCCCGGAAGGCCGAGCGAACGGACAAAGGATTCCGTCTCCCTGCCTGCCGTGCCGTTTCCAACGGCAATGGCCTCCGTTTGGAACTGTTTGCAAAAACCGATGATTTTTGAGGCGGCGTCCGCCGTGGCCTTTTCCGATTGATGGGGAAATATGGTGTCGGTGTGCAATAATTTCCCTTGCTTGTCCAGGCAAACTACCTTACATCCGGTGCGGTAACCGGGGTCTATGGCAAGGACGTTTTTCTGTCCCAGTGGCGAGGCAAGCAGGAGTTGCCGCAGGTTATCGGCAAAGACCTTTATGGCCTCTTCTTCCGCGCGTTCCTTCATTGCAAGGCGTACATCCGTTTCCATCGACAGGGACAAGAGCCTCTTGTAACCGTCGTGAACGGCCATCTTAACCTGCTGAGACGGAAGCCCTTTTCCCTTGATGAAAAGCATTTCCAGCAGGGACAGCGCCTCGTCTTCCGGGGGACTGAGGTATAATATCAAAAAGCCCTCCTTCTCCCCCCGCCTCATGGCAAGTATCCTGTGTGACGGCGCTTTTGCAACGGGTTCCTTCCATTCGAAATAGTCCTTGTACTTTATCCCCTCTTCTTCCTTGCCGGTGGTTACTTTCGACGCAAATACGCCCTTGTTCATGAAAAGTTCGCGCATTTTTGCACGCGCCATCTGATCCTCGTTTACCATCTCTGCAATAATGTCCCGCGCCCCTGCAAGCGCCTCCTCGACGGTATTTACCCCCTTTTCCACATTGATAAAGTTGGCAGCCTCCATCGCGGGGTCCATGTTGCCCTGTTCGAAGATACGCATGGCCAGCGGTTCGAGTCCCTTCTCCCGTGCAATCATTGCCCGTGTGCGGCGTTTTGGGCGATAGGGAAGGTAGATATCCTCTAAGACGGTTAAGGATTCCGCCTCAGCGATCTTCCCTTTCAGTTCATCGGTAAGCTGTCCCCGTTCCTCCAGCGCCTTGAGAATTGCATCACGGCGTTTATCAAGTTCTGCCAATTGGCTTAAGCGGTCGCGGATAGCGGTGATTGCAACCTCGTCAAGCGTGCCGGTTGCTTCTTTCCGGTATCTTGCAATAAAAGGGACGGTCGCGCCCTCCTCAAGGAGTAATGCCGTCACCCGAACCTGCTTTACGTTTATCCGTAGTTCACCTGCAATTTTTACAACATGCTCTTCAGTCACTTTGTTTCATTCCCTTCATCATTATCATACGTGTTAAATTAAGGAATCGATAATCACCGTTAAACCTTTATTTGCGTTGCATCCAGCGTGTTGCCCGCCAGCGGGGGACGGTGGTGCGCCTCATCTCCTGTACTTTTCATACCGTTGTTGATTATAAGGCATGGATAAACGGGGTTTGTCCATACTACCGCTTAACTTGACACCTATTCCCTCATGGTCTGCATTCATACCGTTCAGGATACAATATTACTCGAATATGGTCGCCAACGGCAATGATTTTATCAAGAGATTATTGCCTTCAGCATTCGCCCATGTTAATATAATGGCCAAACAAATCAGGATGTTGGTGATGAAACCGGTAAATACGGGAACATCCCTCCTGGATTTTTCAAAAAAACGATGCTTTTGGCTATAATTACGTCAGATTTTAAAGGCGTCCGCGGTTTCTGGCGGCTCGATACCGGATGCCGGGTTCTTGCGCTTTAGGGAGACGGTAATTCCCCCTATACCGTTTATTAGGGAAAAGCG
>CAYHFB010000050.1:0-13223 GCA_964355695.1 uncultured candidatus Brocadiaceae bacterium | reverse complement strand
GTAATCAACCGTATAAAATGCATGGTTCAGGTTGCAAACCTGAACCCGCCAAAGCGTGGAACGAAACCGAACAAAGCGAACATTGAATATCGAACAAGGAATGTAGAATGTCGAAACAGGCATTTCCCTTCAACATTCGATATTCCTTGTTCTGCGGTTCGATATTCTCTTTTCACCAAGTTGCGTAGGTTGGGTTGAGTGACACGAAACCGAACAAGGAATGTAGAATGTAGAAACAGGTATTTTCCTTCGACATTCGATATTCCTCGTTCTGCGGTTCGATATTCTCTTTTCATCGGGTTTGTCGGATAAAAGTGTAGTTTACGAAAACCCACAGACCGGAGAATTGGTTGCCTGGGCATGGAGCACCTACAGCAAGACGTCATCCTTCTACTATGCCGTTACACCGCCAGAGGTGAGCACTTACGACTATCGACCAATGGTGGCAGGCTATCTGTCCGGTATGTAATGCAGCGCAATTTGCCATTGCAATTTCCAATTTATTATGCTACAAATACAGTTTTGGAGTTTATTTCTCGCGATCAGCGGCAATGCGTGAACACAAAAGCTGTCGTTTGCATACTCATGATTTTTGAAGGTTTTGATGAATATAAAAGAGTTATTTAACATCCTCCGGAGGAGGAAGTGGATTGCATTACAAGCATTCTTGGTAATACTAGGCGCAACAATAGCTTTTACCTATCTAATACCGGCCACATACGAAACGTATGCCAAGCTTCTGATTATGACTTCGCCTGCATCTTCTGGTTCTGCGTTGGTTAGTTCCACGCTCAAGGATTTTGGAGGTCTCGTCTCAACTGGTTCTGACACGGAAATTAATACGGCAATTGCCTTGGCTGCGACCAGGCCGATTGCTATCCGTGTGATAAAGGAATATAATTTAAAAGATAAGTATGGCAATCCCATGAGCCCTGACAAGCTGTTAAAGCCCGGCCTGCTCTCCTTTATATTTCCCGTTCCAACCGTTTCAATTGTTCGAATAAGCGCTACTAATCTTTTCACCATAACCTGCAGTTCAAAGAATCCGAAACTGTCACAAGGTATTGCCAATTCACTGGCAAAAGGGGCGCTCGAAGACAATCTTAAAATAGTAAGAGAGGCGTATGCAAGCGGGAAGTATTTTATTGATGACCAGATACTGAAGGTCAAAAGGGAGTATTTAAGGTACCAATCGAGATTAAAAGAGTTCAAATCAAGGCAACAAACGGTAGATCTTGATTCTGAGGTAAAGGTCGCAATTGAAAAGATTGCTGAGCTGTATAAACAGAAAGAAGATAATATCATAGACTTGGAACAAGCCCATGCAGAGCTTCGGGTGTTAAAAGAGCAGGTTGGTAAGGTGGATTCGACGAGGGTGCTTCCCAACATGATGACGGAAAATCCGATCATAAAGTCTCAACGGGATAAAATTACTGACCTTGAGTTTCAATACGTTAAGTTGACCCTTGAGTTAACGGAAGAACATCCTGACGTCGTTTCAGTAAAGAGACAACTTGAAAAAGCCAAAAAAGACCTTGAAAAAGAAGTGGTAGTTTACCAGAATGCAAATGCCCTCTCGTCGGATTACGAGAGGAAAATTGCATCCCTTGAGGTACACCTTGTTGGGGTAAATGCTGATATTGAGAAATATTTAGCTATTTTTAAGACGTTGCCGGAAAAAATCATGCTGCAGTCCCGACTGGTGTTGCAGCTCTCCGTTACGGAAAATCTTTACAAGTTTCTCTTACAGCGTAAGAGTGAGATTGCTATCACGGAGGCAACGACCCTTTCAAACATTCGCATCGTGGACCCTGCTGTTTTGTTGCCTATAGATCAACCAACGAAGCCCAGTAAAGTAGTGAATCTTGTCGTAGGTCTTTTTCTGGGTATGTTTGCCGCGGTAGGTCTTTCTCTGGTATTTGAAAACGTTGATACCACGATCAAAACTTCAGAAGATATTACAAAGATTAAAAATGTCGCCTTTTTAGGCACTATCCCCCTGATTAAGAAGGGTTCCTCGCTGCTTATTGCCAAGAGGGAATTGGTTGACCCGATTTGTGAATCCTATAGAACGGTAAGAAACAGTATTCGCTTTTCCAGTTTGGATAAACCCCTAAAGCGTATTCTTATAACAAGCGCTGGTCCCGGTGAAGGTAAGACCCTGACAGCCGTTAATTTAAGCGTCTCAATGGCACGAGAGGGCAAGAAGGTTCTTCTTATGGATACCGACCTAAGAAGGTCTATGGTACATAAGCATTTTAATATAAGAAATACGGTTGGTGTTACTAATGTTTTGTTGGGTGAGAAAGATACAAAAGATGCTATTTTCAAAACGGAGGTAGAAGGATTATCTGTTATGCCGGCAGGCCCAGTTCCTTTTGATCCGGCCAAGTTGCTGGAATCACACAAAATGCATCAGTTAGTTGCCGACCTGTCTGAGAAATTCGATATAGTTGTACTTGATACGGCGCCTGCATTGGTAATAGACGACGCGATCATTCTGTCACCGCACGTGGATGGTGTTGTGGACGTGGTAGAAAGCGGAAGGGCGACCGTTCAGGTTGTTACTAAAATGGAAGAAGTGTTTCGCTTGGCCAAAGCAACGCTTTTAGGTGTTGTTTTAAATAAACAAAAATCATTGCGTGGCACCTCCGATTATTATCGTTATTATAAATATTATGCTTCAAGCGAGAAACCAACCCGTGGCAAAAAGGCATGATTATGGTACACCTCACTATGTTCCATGCGATTTGTGTGGAGAGAAAAAGTCGGAATTAAAATACAAGATACGTAAGCTTGACCGTCAGATTGTAGCATGTTCAGGCTGCGGCCTTCTTTACGTTAATCCGCAAAATGCACAAAGTGTGACCTACGACTTTGAAGAGGACAGTAAAAGACAGTCCCGGTTTCATGAAATGCGCGACCTTGCATCGAAAAGATTCGGCCTTTCCAATGAGGAAATTTGCAGCCAGGAAGAGGACTGGCGAATACTGCACTTTGCAGACAGGGCAGAGAGGGTTCTTAAATACCGGAATTCTGGGCGATTGTTAGACATTGGGTGTGCACGCGGCTTGTTTTTGTCAAATTTTCTAGACAAAAAATGTTTCGATATTTCGGGAGTTGAGCCCAGGCATTGGATCAGTGAAAAGGCGGCTAAAAGGTTAGGCAATAGGGTTTTTTGCGGAACATTAAAAGAAGCCAGGCTACCGGATGCCCACTTCGATGTTGTAACAATGATAAACCTGATCGAACATCTCCCTTCGCCCAAAGATGCCCTTGTAGAAGTAAACAGGATCATGAGGCCGGGGGCGTTGCTAATGGTTGAAACCCCTGATGCGGGTGGTTTTTTAACCCGGATAATGGGCGGCAGGTGGTTTCATTTTTTGGAATCTGAGCATAATTATTTTTTTACAAAGGCAACAATCAACGACCTTCTTTCTAAAACGGGATTCAAAATAATAAGAATTGAATCCTCTTGCAAGCTTTTTACTCTACGATACTTATTCTATCAAACCACAAGGTACAATAAGACCTTGTCGAGATTGTTAGTAAAACTGGTAGAATTACTCCATATTTCAGATAAAATAATTAAATTTCTCCAGCCGGACGAAATGATTGTTTTTGCGCAAAAAACTTAAGCTAATGGGATTGAGGTAACATGGTACAAGGTAAAGTTCTGGTGATAGGTCTGGACGGCGCAACTTTTGATTTAATAAAACCCTGGGTAAAGGACGGAAAAATGCCTGCCCTCAAAAGATTGCTTGAAGAGGGGACTCATGGGATACTCCTTTCCTCTCATCAATCGAACAGCCCGCAGGCGTGGACGTCTTTTATGACGGGGAAAAATGCGGGCAAGCACGGCATTTTTGATTTCGTAGAGCCTGTTCCAAACAGCTATGACGTAAAGTTTATCAATGCATCGTACCGGAATGAAAAGACACTGTGGAGGATACTTAGCGACGCAGGGAAAAAGGTAGCGGTCATTAATGTGCCTATAACGTTTCCCGCAGAAGAGGTAAATGGTTGTTTAGTGTCAGGGTGGGATTCTCCCGGTCTAAGCCAGGACTCCGTCTATCCGTCAGACTTGCTCGGTGAACTCAATAAAGCGGCAGGGGGGCACTATATCCTTGAGCCGGGCGTTACCGGTTACATTCACAAGGGAAGACGTGACCTTGCCTTGAACAAGATGTACGAATCCATAGAGAGCCGTTTTAAGGCGTCGAAATACCTTTTAACCAATAAGGAATGGGATTTTTTTGCCGTCGTATTCACCTCAATCGACCGCGTGCAGCATTATTTCTGGAAGTACATAAATCCAAAACACCCGAACTACGACCCGAAAGACAGGGAAGGTTTTGGAAATGCGATTTGCAGCATCTACCAGAAACTCGATAAAGCGGTAAGTGATTTGATAAAAGACCTACCGGAAGACGTTACCGTTTTCATTATGTCAGACCATGGCGGTGGCCCATCAAGCAACAAGACCTTTTACATTAACTACTGGCTGGCAGAGCAGGGGTTTTTAAGGTTTACTACTGATAATTCCCTAAAAGGCAGAATTAAAAAGGTAGGGCATAATGGGCTCAGAACAATTAATTTACTGCTCAAAGGTTTTCTTTCGAGGCGGATAAAAGAGAAATTAGCGCGGATACTTCCAGGGCTGAGAAACAGGGTGGATTCCACATTATGCCTGTCGGGAATAGATTGGGATAACACCCGTGCGTTTTCCAGAGAAAACGCGCCGACCATTTGCATAAATTTAAAAGGGTGTGAACCGAAGGGTACGGTAGAGCCGGGCGCCGAATATGAAAAGGTTCGGGATGATATTATCGGTAAACTGCTCGCTCTCAGATGCCCACAAACGAACGACCCAATAGTCGAAAGGGTATTGAAGAGGGAAGACGTGTATACCGGCAAATTTGTCTATAAGGCGCCGGACCTGCTGATCCAGTGGAAGAACGACTCTTACATCCAGCGCCCAAGCTACACCAACAAAAAAGGTAAGTGGTACCAAATCCTCACCCATAAGGAACTGGAATGGGCGGAGACGGTTAGCAGACCCAGCGGTATACACAGACGGGAGGGTATTTTCCTCGCCAAAGGCAAGCATATTAAACAGAACCTGCAAATACCGGACGCCCATATTGTCGACGTATTTCCTACGGTACTCTATACCATGGGTATTCCAATACCGAAAGATACCGATGGAAGGATTTTAACGGAAATATTCAAAGAGGATTTTATTCAGAGCAACCCCGTTAAAATCAACAGAGACGCCGTGCCTGGCGTTCCTGCCGGGAAGACCCAGGACGAAAGGGCCTATTCTGAAAGTGAAACGGCATTGATAGAGGAAAGATTAAAGGGACTGGGGTATATCGACTAGTGACCAAAAAATTATTTGTACTCGGTTTGGATGGCGCGACGTTTGACCTTATCCGCCCCTGGGTAAAAGAGGGATTGCTCCCGAATATCGCCCGTTTTATGCAGGGTGGCGCCTGGGGTGAATTAAAGTCTACGCTCCACCCGTTGAGTCCGCCTGCATGGACCTCCTTCATGACTGGGAAGAACCCTGGAAAACACGGCATTTACGACTTTGTCGTGCATAAACCACAAAGCTACGAATTGCTCTATACTCATGGCGGCATGAGGAAAGGCGCAACGCTATGGAAGTTGCTCAGCGACGCCGGTAAAAAGGTGATAGCGGTGAACGTGCCGATGACCTATCCGCCGGAGGCGATTAACGGCATTAATATCTCCGGTTTTGATGCGCCCGGTATTGATTCCGATTTTATTTATCCTCCCCGGTTATATAAAGAAATCCAGAAAGACCTGGGAGAATATATATTAAGAGATTATGCGCAAGGACACAATCCGTCTACCTTTCTTAACCAAATACACGCTACCCTGGATTTTCAGAAGAAGCTCATGTTTTACTTGATGGAACGCCACGAATGGGACTTCTACATGATGGTTTTTAATGCGGTAGACCTTGTTCAGCATGGGTATTGGCAGTACATGGATGAGTCCTTTACCTCTATTAGCCCTGAAGACCGCAGGCAATACGGCAACGCAATAAAGGATATGTACATCAAGTCCGACGGGATTGTGGGGGAGGTGTTGGCGGCATTGCCCAAAGGATGCGACTTGCTGATGCTTTCAGACCACGGGGCAGGGCCATGCCGTAAGGCTGTATTTATGAACAAATGGCTTGAAACACAGGGGCTTTTAAGGTATTGCAGCAGCGGCAAGGGATTCTCCCCGCTGAAATTGGCGCACAAGGGTTTAAAGAAGGTTTTTTCAACGAAGCGTTTGGATTGGCTAAAGAAGACCTTTCCAAAGTTGCGGCAAAAGGTGAAGTCGCGCCTGGTATTTTCAGAAATGGATTGGCAGAACACCAAGGTCTATTGTTTTGGAAGGGAGAGCACCAATTTATTTATTAACCGGAAAGACCGGTTTCCTATGGGTATCGTTAATCCGGGCAAGGAATATGAGTCCTTGCGTGATCTGTTGATTGACAAACTCATGACCCTGCGTGACCCTGAAAGCGGCGAGCAGGTGGTTGACAAGGTGTTCAAAAACGAAGATGTCTATCATGGTGAATGTCTCGACAGCGCGCCGGATTTGCTCGTAACCTGGAAAAACAGTGAATATACCTCATGGCCCGGATATTCCGACAGAAACCATTCGATATTTGAGTCGAGTCTCGAACACAGCGATTTTAACGAGTGGTCAAGCCTGCAGAAGGGTGGAAACCACCGGCCGAACGGCATTTTCATGGTAAACGGAGATATGATTAATTCCAATCTTGAACTGTTCGGGTCTGAGATTATTGATTTGGCGCCTACGGTGCTTTTTATGATGGATGTGCCTATTCCTTCGGACATGGATGGGAAAATAGTAACCTCCGCATTTAAACCCGCATACATTCAATCCAGACGCCCTGAGTTTTGCGAGGCGGGGGTAAGTCCTGATAGTAATGCGTTTACCTATACGGAACAACAGGCCAAGCAAATTGAGGAACGGTTGCGAGGCCTTGGTTATATTTAGCTGTGGAGACAAATGAAAACTAATCCTGATCGGGTTGCTCCAAACGTTCACAAAGTACAAACCGGCAGAAGAATTATTAAAAATTCTCTTGTTAACTACATGGCAACCGCGTTTGACGCCACGACCAATCTGGTAATCATAGGCATGCTTACCAGATATCTCGGCGCAGGTATTTTTGGCCAATATGCCTATATTGTGGCAATTGCGGCGATTTTTAAAGTTATGTCCGGGATGGGCGTTCCTGCAATAGTAGTGCGGGAAATAGCAAAGGATAAAGAAAACGCCGAAAAGATTTATGCATCGGCCTTTCTCTTACATTGCTTTCTTGCGGTAATTACTCTTTTGATAATGACGTTGTCCATCAAACTGGTAAGTACCTTTGACGGCGTCAGACTTGCTGCCACGTTGTGCGCGTTTGCCGTTGTGCTGGAACTCTTTTCCAAGCTTTTCTCGGCTATATTTCAGGCTTATGAAAAGATGGAATACAATGCTTATCAGACCATCTTTGCCCAGTCAATAAGTGTGATTGCCATGGTATTTGTGCTAACGTACGGTTATGGACTTACCGGGGTATTCATTGCCCTGTTGATTGCCTTTGCTTCTGAATGTGTGTTTGGTTTTTACATGGTCCGGCGAAAGTTTTTACGTTTGAAGTTGAGAGGCAACTGCGGCAAGTGGAAATATTTACTGAAAGAAGCCTATTCAATCGGTATCAAAAGGGTTATGAGGAAACTTAACTACAGGATAGACACCATTATCCTAGCGTCTCTGAAGAGCAGCGTTGAGGTTGGACTTTTTCACGGTGTTTACAAATTGATACAGAGTTTAATGTTTCTAGCCGAGGGGGCGACGGCGGCAATATTTCCTCTCTTTTCCCGTTATGCCGCGTCTTCCAAGGAATCGCTGGAGCGAGGATATGAAAAGAGTTTTAAGTTTTTACTTTTAGTCGGATTGCCCTTTGGGATTTTCTTTAGCTACTTTTCCAAGCCCGTTATCACCCTGATACTCGGCAAGGCGTTTGTTGACGCTACCCCTGTCCTTCAGATATTCGGGTGGGTATTGGCATTGATGTTTTTGAGCAATCTCATGGAAAAGATGCTTATTGTTGGGAACAAACAGGCGTTTACCATGTTTGCCACGATCGTTTCTCTGTGCGTAAATATTGCGCTAGACTTCGCACTTATACCAAAGATGAGCTGTATTGGGGCGTCGTTTGCAACACTCGTCTCTGAAGTAGTCATGTGCAGCCTGATGTTTTTCTGCGTGTCAAAGTACGTATGCCGTGTAAACGTCTTCAAGGTGGCTTTTAAACCGGTGTTGGCATGTATTACGACGTGCGTTCTCTTGTTTTTTATTTGTCATATCAAGCTTTACTTGGCTGTTTGCAGCGCCATTTTAGTGTATGTTATTATATTGTACGTAACCAAAATTTTTACTCGTGAAGAGATAGCTACGTTTAAACAACTTCTTAGAAAAAGAAAACCGATTCTGGATTAGGGGCTACTATTATGCAATCAATGAGCCGAAAAAAGGTCTTCTGTATAGGTTTGGATGGTGCAACCTTTGAACTGATAGACCCGTGGATTAAGGAAGGAAAATTGCCGAATCTGAAAAGATTCATGGAAGAAGGCACGCGTGGCGTTCTGCGTTCCGTCATCCATCCATTTTCACCGCAGGCTTGGGGATCGTTTATGACGGGGGTTAATCCCGGCAAACACGGGGTCTTTGGCTTCAAAGAACAAATCAAAGGCACGTATGACTTTCAATTTGTGAATAATAAATCCATAAAAGTTAAAACACTATGGAAAGTATTAAGTGAGCAGGGCAAAAAGGTCATCGTCATGAACATTCCTATGACGTATCCGCCGGAAGAAGTGAATGGAATCCTGATAAGCGGAATGGACTCCCCTGGAATTGACTCGGATTTTACTTTCCCTACCGAAATCAAGAAGGAGATTTTAAGCCTTACCAAGGATTACCTGGTGCATCTGCATGTGGCAGGCTATCTAAATACTGACGCCAAAAGAAGACAGGCCATAAAAGACCTTCTCTTCATGACCGAATGCCGTGAAAAGACGGTGATGCATTTGATGAATAAGTACGAATGGGACTGTTTTGTGGTGAATTTTGTCGCCACGGACCAGGTGCAGCATCATTTTTGGAGATACATGACAGACCGTGACTCTTCCGCAAACGGGGAGTTCCGGGACGCTATTTTGAAGGTTTATCAACGGCTTGATGAAACCGTTGCGAAAATAACTGCCAAACTGGACGAAAATACAACACAAATGATCATCTCCGATCATGGCTCCGGACCTATTTCTGAGGTATGTATTTACATAGACGAATGGCTGAGGCAGAAAGGGCTGCTTGCGTTCAATACCCATAACGCGAAAGCAAAAAGCCTTACCAGGAATGTAAGGCTGTTTGCCAAGTCTTGCGTCAGAACTATCGTTGAGAAAACCAGAGTTCTTTTATTCAGACACCTTTCATCACGCGCCAAGGACGCCTTACAAAGATTATTTCCGAATATGCGGAGTAAGACGGCCAGTTTTATTAATCGTGCTGTAGTTGATTGGAGCAGAACAAAGGTTTATTCAAGTGAAAACGTTGCGTCTTTAAGGATTAATCTTGCAGGAAGGGAACCATTCGGCACAGTACAACCGGGGCAAGAATACGAAGATATTAGGGACAGCCTCATTAAGGAACTTGAAAACATCAGGCATCCCATAACAAACGAAAAAATAATCGAAAAGGTTTATAAGAGGGAAGAACTGTATTCAGGGCCTTATGTTGAGAAATCCCCAGACCTCGTAATTTGGCCTAAAGAGGGTACCTATAAGTTTGTAAAAAAGATTTTCCCGAAAAAGGCAAACCGCCCAACAATTACCATCGAAAAAAGGGATGGGACATACACCAGCGGCACCCATAAATTAAACGGAATTTTTATGGCAAGAGGTTCTGACGTCCTTAAAAACAATGCAATTCCATCTGCCGACATTACCGATATCTTCCCAACGGTTCTCTATTGTCTTGGGCTTGAAGTACCAGACTATGTAGATGGAAAGGTGATAACCGGTATGTTTGGCAAGGATTACTTATCCTCAAAGCCCGTTAAACACACGGGCCAGGGCAGCAACGCAGATGCGAACAAGCTATCTGTTAATACAATCCCGACCTATAATGATGCTGAAGCGGCAACCATTGAGGAACGATTAAGGAGTCTTGGATATGTCGAATAATAACGGCAAAAAAAAGGTATTCATACTAGGGATTGATGGTGCGACCTTCGACGTTATCAAGCCGATGATTAAGAAAGGGGAGCTTCCCAACTTCAGGAAGCTCATAGACTGCGGGACGCACGGGACGCTATGGTCAACCATTCCAACCGTCTCTGCGCCAGCCTGGACGTCCTTTGCGACCGGTAAGAATTGCGGCAAGCACAGCATCATCGGGTTTACCAAGAGGGATAAAAACAACGGCTACAAGATAAAGTATCTGACGGGTAATGACAACAAATCATTGACGCTATGGGAGGTCTTGAGCGGCAAGGAAAAATCCGTGGTTGTCATCAACGTGCCTATGACCTATCCGCCCAAAAAGGTCAACGGCATTTTAGTGAGTGGTTCCGACGCCGTTACTGCCAACGCCAGCTTCACCTATCCGGCGTCATTCAAGGAAGAAATCTTTAAGGTCTCAAGTGATTACCGGATAAACCTCATCCTCGGCGGCTATTTGAGCGACGACAAGCGCAGACACAAGGCGCTCGATCTGATATTGTCCTCTATCGACGCCCGGCAAAAGCTGGTACTGCACTTGATGGACAGCGCGCCATGGGATTTGTTTGTTGTTAAGTTTAATAACCCAGATACCGTACAGCACCACTTCTGGAAATATGCGGACCCTACGCACCCTTATCATGACCCTAAATGCAGCGAAAAACTCAAAAATTCCATTCCATCGGTCTATAAGAGGCTGGACGGTGTGCTTGGTGAAATCATGGGCAAGCTGGATGACGACACAACCCTTATCGTAATGTCAGACCACGGCAGCGGGCAGCGTATCAACAAGGCGGTCTTTTTAAATGAATGGCTGCGGTCTTTAGGCCTGCTTACCAAAAAGACCAAAGGCAAACGAAGCGGTATATTTTCTCTATCAGACATTATTTACAATTCCATCGAGAAGGTGCTCTCCCTGCTGCTTAGGAACGTTCCACCCAATATCAAGGCCAAGCTGAAGAAACGGCTTCCCGGCGCAATCTCAAGGGCTACGAGCTATTTTAAGCTTGCAGGTATCGACTGGGATAAAACAAAGGCCTTTGTGGGTGAGGTCGAAAGTATAAGGATAAACGTCAAGGATGAGTATCCCAACGGACAGGTGAGCAAGGGGAAGGAATATGACGAACTGCGGGAAAGAATAATCAGGGAAGTCCAGGAATTGAAAGACCCGGAGACCGGTGAACGGGTAATCGAAAAGGCATACAAAAGGGAAGAGCTATACAGCGGCCCCTGCGTACAGGAGTTTCCAGACATCATCCTGGTGCCACAGGATAACAAATACGATATAAGCTGGAAGTTTTTCCGCGGTAAAAAGGTTGCCCGCATCGGGGATTCGTTTGTGGTCAAACAGAGCCATTGGCGAGGCACTAGCGGGATGCACCGTCCCAACGGTATCTTCTTAATGAAAGGGAAGGGCGTTAAAAGGGGCGTAGAGATTACCAATGCCGGCATTATGGACGTCTTCCCGACGGTTATGTATCAGATGGGGTTCCCGGTGCCTGATGATGTTGATGGAAAGGTGCTGACGGACGCCTTTACAGGGGAGGTCTTGAAGGCAAACTCGGTAAAATACGAAAAATCCCTCGATAGCGGCACTGGAGATGAAAACGCCCAGGTTTATTCAGAAGAAGAAGCCCGCAAGGTAAAAGAATTCCTGCAGGAACTAGGATATATTGAATGATAAGGAGAGACATATAAGCGTTAAGTTGTTTTTGATATCTTAATATAGGGAATCGAACAAGGAACAATGAATGTTGAATGGGAAGAAATTACGGTCATCAAGCAATTGTAAGCGGAATGTTAATTTATGGAATTTGAGTGGGATACCAATAAAAATCAAAGTAACATAAAAAAACATGGCGTTGATTTTGAGGAAGCCAAGAGTACTTTTGATGATATCTTCGCTATTATCATTGATGATCGTTTTCATTCAAAATTTGAACAGCGTGAAATTATCGTCGGTGAATCGTCAAAAGGCCGCTTATTGTATGTTGTTTTTGTTGAAAGGGGAGATCGTATTCGAATTATTAGCGCCAGAAAATTAACAACCGTTGAAAGGAGGCGTTATGAACAAGAAAAATTTAATTAATAAGCACCAAGATGGAATTCCGGATGAGGAAATGCCTGAATTAAAAGAAGAAGATTTTGCTGGAGCAAAACCGAATCGTTTTGCCAAGCGTGTATTCCAATTAGATGAAGATGTATCTGCTTATTTTAAAACCGCAAAAGAAATCAATGAAGCCTTGAGATTAGTGATTCGATTGAATGAAATAGTTTCACATATATAACGTAAAAGGAGTATAGCTTGAAATTTATCGTTTTAGGCGGCGGGCTAACAGGGCTGTCGTGTTCCCTGACACTCAGGAAAAACGGGCATGAAGTTGTAATATTGGAAAAAGAGCAAGAAACTGGTGGGCTTACAAGATGTGTCAGGATCGACGGGTACACCTTCGACATTGGTCCTCATTTCCTTTTTGGCAAACCATCGCTCCAGGCATTGAACGAACTTTTAGGTGATACCCTGAATATGAAACCCCTCAGCAGTTTCCTCGGGAAAATGTATTTTAGGAAACGATACTTTAACTTCCCCTTTCAACCCAAAAATTTCCTGATTAACCTCCAACGCACATGGCTGCCGGGAATACTCTTTGACCTCGCGGTAAGAGGCCTCCGCAGTAGCGCAAATGAGGATTCAATCGACTGTGTTGAGGACTGGGTAATCAATTCCGTAGGAAAGAGGGTATACGACTATACCTATTTAGGGGATTACATCACTAAATTGAGTGGCGTTTCTCCACGGGATGTCTCCAAGGACTGGGGCGTGCAGAAGCTCAAGTTCTTGAGAAACATGAACATTTTTAAGTTAATAAAGAGAACAACGAAGGGCGGAGAAAAGGG
>CAYHFB010000049.1:0-13351 GCA_964355695.1 uncultured candidatus Brocadiaceae bacterium | reverse complement strand
GAATACGGAACGCACAGATTTCGAGTTAAATCCTTGAGTCCCTCATAAAAAAATAATGAAAAAGAAAAAAGACAAAAATATCCTCAGAATTTCAACTGCAAAAATTCTGGCTGAGAGGAACAGGTCGCTTTAGCAGGTGGCTTTGCCACCTGCAAAGGGATGCTTCTGGTTACCCTAAACGAAGATTTACCTGGCGCCTCAAATTACTCCTTACTAACAAATGGACAAAAAACAAACCCATGCCAAAACCCATTGATGACGGCATAAGAGGGCTTGCCGTATCCGAACTGGAGAGAAACATCGTTGTAACGGCCGGCGCCGGAACCGGTAAGACCACGATACTGGTGAATAGAATTCTGCACCTGATGCTGGCGCACCGGCGGTTTCAGACGGAGGAGAGTCCCATCCGCAGGATTGTTGCCATGACCTTTACCGAAAAGGCGGCGAGCGATATGAAGATACGGCTCGTGGCGGAATTGGAAAAGATCGTCTCGGTTATCAATGGGAATAATGATGGGGCGAAGGAGAAGGTGGAAGGTTTTATCGCCCACCTCCGCGATACCTACCAGACCACGTATCGCGAGATAGAACGCCGCGCAAGGATATCGCTTGAAGACATGGATAAGGCCGTCATCGGCACCATCCACGGCTTTGCCGCGCACGTTCTCCGCCTGTACCCGTTGGAGTCGGGCGTTACGCCGGGGTTTACCGTTGACGCGGGCGACCTGTTTGATGAAATGTTCGATAAGGAATGGACGGAGTGGCTGGAGGTGGAATTGGCCTTAGACTCTCCCCATGCGGCAGTCTGGAAGGATGTACTCAGGCGGCTAGACCTTAATTCGGTTAAAACATTAGCAAAACGATTGTCAGCATTTATCATCCCTCTTGAGTCCCTCACGGCTGGCGCAGATGATAACGTAAAAATGGGCCATCAACCGGTGCAAAGCCCACCATCAGCCGCTAACGCCCTTGTTAACCTGCAAACGCACGTGCCTTCATTTGCCGTCAGTCAGCAAGGAAAAACGGATGAGCTATCACGCCAGCCGGGTATCGATTCGCTGATAAACCCACTTTCCCGAAAAATCCTTGAAGTCGCCGCCTGCTGTGAAAAGCCCAATAATAACCTGCTCACGCAATTACGGGAGCTATTGAAGATTTTCGATGGGATAAAGTCACAAGGCCTCGGCTACCTGGATTCCGTTGAGTACGGCCTTGATAAAGAGCCGTCGAAGGCGCAAACGGGCTGGACGGATGAAGGGTTTGTGGCCGCGCAGGTGCTGGTAAAGAAGAGCCACGCCCTCCTCAAAAAATTAAAGAATGTCGATGACCCTTTTGTGAAAACCGTAACGGAACTTGTACTCCCCTTTGCAAAGGCGTTTCGCCAGAAATATACGTCCCAAGGTTACGTCTCTTTCGATGGGCTACTGATCCTTACGAGAAACCTGCTGCAAAACAAGAAATACCGGCACATCCGTGAAAAACTGAAAGACGAGTTCAGGACAATACTGGTGGATGAATTTCAGGATACCGATCCCGTGCAATACGAAATCGTCCTCTTCCTTTCAGAGGCGTTAGGCCACTACAGTGGTGACGTCAGGAAGGTAACGCTTGAGCTGGGCAAGCTCTTTATCGTGGGCGATCCCAAGCAGTCCATTTATGCCTTCCGCCGGGCTGACATTGAGGCATACGAGATGGTCACAAAACAGGTTTGCGGGGAGGACGACACGTTAAAACTACAGGAAAACTTCAGGAGCCATTCCGGCATCACCGAGGTTGTGAACCAGTTGTTTCAAGGAAAAATCATGGTGGAACAGCCCGGCCTGCAACCCTGTTATATCCCCATTCACGCCCATCGGCCTAAGGCACATCCATACCAGAAGGTGGAAATGGTCTTAGTCTCTGATGAGGAAGGAAAAGGGCTCAAGGCCGCCGATGCAAGGGAGGCGGAGGCCGAATGGATTGCGCGATGGATCACAAACCATGTGAATAACGAGGCCATCGAAGACGCCGAAAACCGGCGTGAGATGCGGAAGTTGCAATACCGGGACATTGCCTTGCTTCTGCGGGCGTTTACCCAGCTCAAGCCGTACGTTGAGGCGTTTAAGCGGTATGGCATCCCGTACATCGTGGAAGGCGAGAAGTATTTCTACACCACGCAAGAGGTTCTCGATTTTATCAACCTCTTGCGCATAATAGAGAATCCGCATGACACGATTGCGCTTACGGGCGTCTTGCGGTCTACCCTGGTGGGTTTGACCGACCGTGAGATATATGAGCTTCAGATGCACGACCTCCTCGACTATCGCAAGGATGTCCCAGACTCATTTACCACCGGCCGCAATACCGCTACCGGAGCAAACGAACCCGCTACTTCTTCAGGTTCTACCGGAGAAGGAAGGGTTGCTGCGGTAGAGGAAATACCTTTAATTTTGGGAAAAGCAACGGGTGCTTTCTACCGTTTTTTATGTAAAATGCACGCACGCGCGGGGATCATCCCCGTTTCTCAACTTATAACGGAGATCATGGATAATACCCACCTTGCAGAGATTACCGCCGGAGCCTGGCATGGCGAGCAGAAATTGTCCAACGTCTGGAAGCTGTATCAGATGGGGTGCGACATGGAGCAGACCGAGGGTGTCTCACTAAAAACCTTTATTGACCGTATCAGGCGGCGGATTAAGGACGCCAGGGAGGAAGGCGAAAGTCCTCTTTCCGATGAGACGTTGGACGTAGTAAAGATTATGTCCATCCACAAGTCAAAGGGGCTTGAATTTCCCGTCGTATTCCTGGGAAATCTGCACGGCGAAGTGAGGAGCAGTGCCGAGACCATTGACTCTGCCGTCTTTGATTGGTCAACCGCAACCACCGGCATCGTAATCGGCAGTGGAAGCCGGCAGGCAAGGAACCTCCAGAGTATTATCATTGAAGAAAAGCTGAATGAGCGTTCATGGGAAGAAGAAAAACGGGTTTTGTACGTAGCCATGACCCGCGCCAAAGAACGCCTGATCCTCACGGGTTCCCTGAAGGACGACGACAAATCATATATGGGGCTTATCACCCACGCGGTAAGGGACATTGCGGGTATACGCCTTGATGAAGCTGCTACCCTATCACAAGCGGAAGCAAAAGCAACGGAAACTATCCCGGCCTCACAACGGGAAAATAAAGAAGGCTCAAACGCGTCCTCCAGCGTGGCCGTAAAAATCCCTCTGAAAGATATCGAAATATTTATCGAATATTTCAGGTTTGATGGAACACGCCGCCCACTTAAGCCACAGGAACCGAAGAAATGGGACACCGATTGGGAGGCGTTCAGGGACGTATGGAAGGAACGTGAGGCGGCGATGCACCGGGAGGAGCAGTCATTGCTCTTTATCTCCCCTTCGGGTATTGCAAAAAAAGAGGCGGCTGATCATGACGTGTTACCCGTCGTTATTGAAGTGCGCCCCGAAGCCCCTCCTCAAAACGATGCAGCACTAATCGGCATGATATGCCACGAGGTACTGCGGCAGTGGGATTTCCACGGAACGAGTGATGAACTCCACAAGGTCATTGAATCAACCGTAAAAACCATCTTGGCGAAGGAAAGGCTCCAAGTCGAAAACACCGGCGAAATGGTTGACAGCATGCCTCCTGCGCAAGCATGTACCCCTCTCGAATGGAACGAAAAAGGCATGGCTAGCGGAAAGGAAACACCAGTGACCAACGGTTCACAAGACGCAACTGGTATAAAAGGTGAGGTAGTAAAAATACTTTCCACCTTTCTTAACTCCGGGGCATACCGTGAATTGCAAGGGGCTGAAATCCTGGGGCGGGAAATGCCCATCCTCCTTACATGGAACGGCCAGATCATGCGCGGAATCATTGATGTCCTTTACCGAACAGACAAGGGCGTCTTCGTTGCTGATTACAAAACAGACCAGGTAAAAATAGAGGACGTTACGGCAAAGGCCGTAAAATACCAGCATCAAAAAGAGGTTTACACTGAGGCCTTGAGGCGATGCCTAAACGTAAGCAATCCGCAATTTAAACTTATATTCCTTAGATTGGGCGAGGGAATAGCGGTTTAGGACTGGGCGGAGTAAATGGCGTTTGTACTTGACTTGCAGTAGGGTGGTTGTGTAGAGGTGATTGCGTTGCCCTTATCGGGGCATTATGCGTACGACGCGATAGGTCAACCGTCGCCAGTTGACCTATCGAATTTTCCTTGTAAATCAGCCACCGCAATGATGGGCAAAACACGTAAAACCAGGAGTTCCTGTTAGCCAATGCCTCTTACAGGCATTGGCAGTTTCATTGAAGGAAAAGGATTGTCTGACGTTGTTCACGTGGTTTCAATTAGTGGCTGGAAGCCACCCGCGTATCGGGTGGTTTTTTTTATTTCTTTTTGTCGCGTAATGATTCTATTACTTCGTCTACCAGGCCATACGCCTTTGCTTCTTGCGAAGACATGTAAAAGTCTCTATCCACGTCTTCCTCAACGCGCTCAGGCGACTGTCCCGTATGTTTTACCAGGATTTCATTCAAATATTTCTTCATTCTCAGAATTTCTTCAGCCTGGATGCTAATGTCAGTTGCCGTGCCCCTCATTCCACCCCAAGGCTGGTGGAGCATGATACGGGTGTGTGGCAGTCCGTATCTTTTGCCTTTTGTCCCGGCTGCAAGGATGATGGCAGCCATGCTGTAAGCCTGACCGATACAATAGGTAGCAACGTCGCACTGCACGAATTGTATCGTGTCGTAGATGGCCAGACCAGCAGTTATTGAACCACCAGGGGAGTTAATGTAGACGTTGATGTCCTGTGTCTTGTTTTCGTTCTGAAGAAAAAGAATCTGTGCCAAGACGAGATTTGACAAGTTATCTTCGATTGCAGAGCCGATGAAAATGATCCTATCTTTGAGCAACCTCGAAAATATATCGTAATGTCTCTCTCCGTAACCTGTTTTTTCAATAACGTAAGGCACAAAAAGACTTCCACGACCTGCCTGCGATCCTACCTGTGGAAACTCGCCATTTTCCAAATGTGACAAATATTCCTTATACACGACAACTCCTTGTTTGCTTCGCCTTTTGATTTAATGGTGACACGCCTTATTCGTCCGTTATTTTGGCTTCTTTCAGGAGCAAGTTGATAACCTTGCTATCGCGCATCTCGTTCCTTAGATTAGACAAATTTCCCTGCCGTTCTAGTTGCTTGCGTACTCGCGCCGTATCGGAGTTATATGACCTGGCTAGTTCGGCAATCCGTTGCTCTACCTCATTTTCCGTGACAAATATTTTCTCTTTTTCCGCCACTTTATCCAGGATAAGGGACACCTTTAGTTCACGCATAACCGAATCTGCCGACGCATGTTTAATTATGTCGTCTTGCTTTTTTATCTCTTCCAGAGGTACGCCGCGATTTAATAAATCCATCTGTTGATTGTACGCCCTTTGTTCCGTATGATAATTGACGAGGTCTTGTGGCAGGTCAAATTTTACTTGTTCAAGGAGGGTATCCAGCAACTGGCTTTTCAAGATATCATCAGACCATTTCTTTTTTTCTGCTTCAACCTGTTTACGTACCCTTTTCTTTAGGTCTTCGAGTGAATCAAAACCAATCATCTTTGCGAAATCTTCATTAATCGGGGGAGGGGTGAGCTGCTTGATCTCTTTTATTGTTAGCTTTAATTTTGCCGGTTTTCCGCGATATTCAGCCTTCGGAAAGTTATTTGACAGTTGGACGTCAATGGTACACACTTCGCCGGACTTTATCCCTTCCATCCTGGCAACTAAGTCGGTAATTGTCGTGTGTGCGATCACGGTGTCATTGAATACGTTGACTTCAACATCTTCGTCTTCCAACACGCACACGTTCTCCACTTCCACTTTACAATCACAAATAACCTGATTCCCAAGCTTAACGGCACCGTCTTTCACTACGGACAACTGTGCTTTTTCAAAGGACAAACGCTGTAAGGCGGTTTCTACTTCTTCGTCAGCAACGGCAGCAGATTTTCGCACCAAATTTAGTGACTTATAGTTGTCAACGTCAAAAAGCGGCCAAACCTCCAGAGTCACGTCAAAGTTAAGGGGCTGTCCCATCTCCATTTTTACATCACCAAACTTTGGGTCGCCTACGGGATTGATTTTATGCTCTTCAAGTGCCTTTTGGTAACTTTCGTTAACAAGCGACTGCTTTACCTCATCCTTAATTTGCGTTCCAAACCGCTTCTCTATCAACTTACGAGGCGCACATCCCTTTCTAAAACCAGGAAGTTCCACAGTACCGCATACCTCTTGCGTCTTCTTTTCAAATTCACTTTCTATGGTTTCCGTCGGTATTTCAAACTTCAATACCTTCTTACAAGGGCCTGCATCTTCTATTGTCACGTTCATGGTATTAGTACCTGCAATGCTTTTTCGGCTAAAATAAAAAAAATGGAGCGGGTGATGGGGATCGAACCCACGACATTCACGTTGGCAACGTGACGCTCTACCGCTGAGCTACACCCGCTCTGATATATAACAACCTTATAAGTGCGAGGGGGGGGAATTGAACCCCCATGCCGTATAAGGGCACAAGATCCTAAGTCTTGCGCGTCTGCCAGTTCCGCCACCCTCGCAAAAAATCCTGAGCTTACCAAAGAACTTTTTGCTGGTCTAAAGAAAGTCTACGCTACAAACAGAAACAACAAATAACGAAGACCTCTCTGTCCTTCCTAATACCTGCAACGCCCAGGCCTTGAATAATTGGTGCGCCCTGAAGGATTCGAACCTTCGACCCAGTGATTAAGAGTCACTTGCTCTACCAACTGAGCTAAGGGCGCTACCTTATCATTGCTTACATATTTTTTAGGCTTATGGTGGCGCGCCCGGCAGGACTTGAACCTGCAACCGTTGGATTCGAAGTCCACTACTCTATCCAATTGAGCTACGAGCGCAAAACTTATGACCTTTTAATAGTGCGACGCATTCAACATCTATTGTTCTAAAACACAAGTTAGAAATTATAATGAAATTCTTAAAAAAGTCAACACCATTCCCTTGTATTTTATATTTAAAAGAATTCCTCGTCCTTATAATTCCCCATTATACCTTATAATTCCAATTTCATTTTGAGATAATTCTTCCGCATTGTCGTTCACCTTGTAATGCTCCTTATAGTGCATCAGCATTTCGTGTGAACTTTTATAGCCAACCCGTCGGCCATAATTCACAATGCACATAGTTCTCGCTTCTACATAAGAAAAACCCTTGAATTTTAAGGCTTCTACGATGCATTTTTTCAGATGGTTCAGATGGAAGGCCGTTGTGCGGGCAAAGTAGCTGTTGCGGTTTTTAAAATAAGACTGCACGTCGATGGGGAAATCGGCATTGCCGAGCGGGGAAGTCACCGTTTTTACGTTATGAGGTGTGAGGGGGGATACCTGACCGCCCGTCATACCATAAACCTCGTTTGCGTAACACACAACGGTAATATTGGTGTTTCGCCGTATCGCGTGCAATAAATGGTTGCCGCCAATGCCAAGTAAATCACCGTCGCCGCTCAACACAACCACCGTGAGGGCGCTGTTTGCATATTTAATGCCTTCCGCAACGGGGATAGCCCTGCCATGCGCCGTGTGAACGGAATCAAGGTCGAAAAATCCGGCGCTTCTTCCCGCGCAGCCAATGCCGGAGACGATCACCGTGCCTTCCTTCGGCAGGTTAAGCTCATCAAATGCCTGGCATACGGCCTTCAGGACAATGCCATTCCCGCATCCGGGACACCAGGGCGTGGGAAGCAGGTCGAGTTTTAAGTAACGTTTGTAGTTGGTGTCGGTATTCATATTCAATGCCCTGTTAGGGGCGGCACAATCGTAGCCTACTGCGTAAGTGGTGGGTAAAATGCTCTACCCGTTATTTAGCCCCGTAGGGACGATACCATTCAACCTTTGGCAAGAATGGCATTATAAGCTCAAGCCTGGGGATGCAACGTACGACGCTCTGCACCCAGCCCAAACACCCAGCCAATCCGCCTTCTTCGCCTAAGTCTGATTATGATTAATCGTATACGTCGTATACGGTATTTCCCAACGGTATTTGACGACGGCGTTCATCGCAATCTTCTGAATAACCCTTGAAAGTTTGTAATAATCCTTTGCTACCCGCCCTGAGAAGTCCGCAAGAATGTCGTAATCAATAGAGGAATCGCCCATCTCCTTGAATTCAACAATGAGGCTGATGACATGTTCTCCATACCCTTCATTAATAAGTTCGGCCTGCAAGTATTCTTTCAACTTGTCAGGGATTTCACTGGTGGCAATGTCCTGGTATTGATAATCAATGCCAAAAACAACGCTAATGCGGAAACTTTTTGAAATATTTAAAGGGTTTTGCGTTAAATAATCCGTCGTTGGATAGGTCTTACAACTGCCGCCTGCAATCGCCAGTTGCACGACCTCCGGCGTTTGAATTATTACCTTCCCCAACGTCCCATCCGCCAGGATGACCCAGTCGCTCTCCTTGCTGGGGAACCACGGCTCGTCCGGGTGATACGGACGAGACCTGATATCTTTCAGTTCCCGCAATGGCAGCCTGAGCGTTCCACCCTTCAACTCGGGATTGACCAAATAGGTGCTGATTTGCAGCGACGCCACCTTCCACGGGAGACCGTTGTATATTACTCGCTCGTGTTCCTTGACCGTTCCCAGGTTCAGCAAAATGGTACACTGGTCGTAGAAAAGGGGAAGGGTTTGCTTGGCTGTCCAGATTAGTCCAAAAATAAAAACAAACGACAAACCAAGAAGCACCCAATCGCCGCAAACGTAAAGGACAATCAATAACGCCGCCGTAGCGGCAACAAACGTTATAACGTGATACACCACGTCTGCAAGCCGAAAGTAGAAAGAACCGGTGACCGTTCTGTGGACAGGGCTGATTTTGTAAATATGCTGGTGGACATACCTGAGGAAAAAAAACACCACGAGGAATGCAACCACGGCCATGATAAAATTTCTTCCGCGGCTTTTAAAGAAGACCCTCACGATGTTCTGGCCTGACTCGAACAGGGTATTTCTTTCACGCAATTTTTCGGCCAATTGATAGTTAATAACCGTAAGTTGGCTTGATGCGTTTCTCCCTTTGTCGTACCACGTATTTTCCAGATTGGTTAATTTGCTTTTAAGGTTTTCATCCGTGGCATGAGCAATACTGGCATGGATATTTTCCAGGGCATCTTTTATTATGGCGATCTGTTTTTCATAATAAGCCGCTTGCACCCTCAGATTCTCGATTAATCGGGGCCTGGCCGTCAAGCTCTTCAGTTCGTTCATTATGGGGCCGATGAGTATCTGGACTTCTTCCTTCCAGTCGAAATGTTTTTTCGGCCTGGTTTCAAACGATTCTCTGTCTACCCCGGTCGCAATCGTCTCAAAATTTGCCATGAGTGAATCTGCGCGTTCTTTGAGTTTGTCGATTTCTTCGGTAATTTCCGCCCGTTCCTCCTGGGCTTCAACCCTTTGCAACCTGTTTTTTTCATTTATGATTTGCCCTTGCAATTCGCCGATAGCACCGCTAATACTGGTGAGGGCATTTATTGCATTGACAACCTGGCCGCCTTCCGGGGCGGTCTTTTCGGCTGTTTCGTCTATCCTCTGGTCTGCGCTCTGTCCGAACGCAAGATGGCAATTCTGGAAGAAGAAACATCCGGCAACGGTAAGTAGTATGATTAGGCTTGTTTTTAATTTCACTTGAAAAATCCTTGGATTTGGGGAATCACTTGCCGAGCAACTGTGCTTTTTTGAAGTCATAATCTTCTTCAGAGATGATACCCTCATCCAGCATTTCTTCGAGTTCTAATAACTTGCTGCTATCAATCCCCTTTTGTGGTGGATTGTTTGGAGAGGGGTGTTGCGCTTGCGTGCTGAGCAATTCGCCGAGTTTATATTGATAATCTTCTTCCGACACGAGACCTTCGCCGTAAAGCTCTTCCAGGTCTTTGATCTTTTCATCTAACAAGGAGGTTTTATTGGCAGGTTGCACGGGTTCTCTTTCTTTAGCAGGGTGTTTTGGTGAAGGAGGCGGTGTTTTTGTGCTAAGCAGTTCACTGAGTTTATGGCGGTAATCCGCTTCTGTTATGAGTCCTTCGTGGTAAAGCTCTCTTAGTTCTTTTACCTTGTCATCTGCCGGGAGGATGTTATTGTCTGTCGTGTGCGTTGCAGGAGTCTTCTCTTTGGCAATAACCTTAGCTTCTACCGGGGGTTCCCTTATGGTCTTCTCTCGCGTGCCAACGATCGCCTCCCGCTTGCTGATATAATCTTCATTCGTAATGGCCCCTTCCTGAAGCATTTCATCTAACGTTTGCAGTTTCTCTTCCTGGGGAACCTCTGGCGCCACCAGTTCCTTTTTGCGAGACGGCGGCACAGCGCTTGCCAGGGTATCACGGGCATTGCTTTTAGCCTTTGCAGGGCGCTGTTTGATGCCTTCCAACTGTGGCACTACGGCGTCATCGTCTTCTTCTAAGACCAATTGCCTCTTCTTCCTGAAACTTCTCGGTTCTGGCAGCACCCCGATATCCCCACCCTTAACCAGCAGGTCTTTTTTTTGCTCGTATTCCTCTGCCGTAATAGACCCCTCTTCTTTAAGGGCAACCAATTTAGTCAGGGTCTCGTGCAAATCCTTAATATCTACGGATGATCCGCCCTTCGTCGGTTCCTTTTTCGGCTTCTTTTTGCCTTCTGAAGAGGCAACCTTTTTCTGGGGAATTGGAGGGCTTGGTGGTACAACGGCAGCGCTAAAATCATCGGGGACGGGTTCAGGCGCCTGTGCGCTTTCTATGCGTCTCTCTTTCGGTGGTTTTGGCGGTGCCGTACGGGGTTTGGTTGAGCGGTACTCATTTGCGGCGTAAGTATCACCATCGATTTCATTCGCTTCCGTCTTTTTCGCAACCATCCGTTTCTCTTCGACAGCGGCCCTTTCACGTTTCTTCTTGACCTTGATTTTCTTTATATCCTTGCCGTCAAAGGGGGGAGAAAAAACTGAAACTGCCACAAAGGTCTCGTTGCCGGTATTGAGGAACTTGAACACCGTCTTAAGGGGAACCTGCAACATGGAACCGGGTTTAACCACATATCGGGTATCGTCAAGGGTGGCAATGCCGGTTCCCTTTTTAACGTAGATAACCTTGTCGTGCCGTTTGTGATAGTGCGGTTGTATTTCACCGTTTGCGCGAACCTGAATCAGGTGCATGCTGGAATTTTTATTTTCACCGAAGTCGGTAATTTTTACCTCTTCATTCTCGCCCAGCGGATTTTTTTCCATAACCTCTTCAATGTTTTGAACGTTGTGGGTAAAAACCTCTGGAAATTTCGTGGGGTGCTTTAATGATTCTACAAAGTTAGGGGGATAATAATTTGCCGTTGAGCAACCCACCAGCGCCGAAGCAATGAGGGGAAACATACTGCGAAGGAAGCGTTTGGAAATATTCATGAATTTTAGGAAAAGGCGCACGGGTCGCCTAAAAATGGTCTATTTGAACTCGGAAACGATATGAATTGTCTAATTAAAGCAAAAGATATGAGGTAATGCAAGGAAGTATTTGGCAAGACCTGGCCGCCAAGCGGTAGAAAGCTTTAAAACCGCAGATTTCACCGATTGCTTTAGATTTTTATCGGTACGGTCGGTGGTTTTTATAATTCACTTCCAAAATCATGGTAAACGCTCTTCAAGATGGTTTTTATGCCCGGTATTTGTATCGCCCCTCCAGGGCTTCAATACCCATGAACAACAACTCCCACCGGAACCTCTAACGAGGCATGTCAGCAACGCCCCAGATATTCTTTAATAATGGTTACTATGCGAAACAATCCGGCAACGTTCAGCATGGGATGGGTGGGAATGAGTAGCAACCGTTTTGAAAAATAGGTGGCATTGGGAAACGGGTCATTCCGGTCTACATCGTATCCCATGTCATACACACGGTGAATGGGATCCGGGTACAGCTTCGTGCTTTCAATGCCGGTACTGAGTATCCGCTCGAACACCTTTTCCTTTACGCCTTCATCATTAAATAAGACAGGAAATTGGTTGAATATTGTGGTAGCGTGCGGGATTAGTTCCGGGAGGCTGATGCCTTTCAATCCATGCAGTTTGTCGGATAAAAACTTGCCATGATCGAACCGTTTACCAAAAATGCTACCGGTACGGCTAAACAAGGAACGCCCAACCCCTGCTTGGAAATTTGTATAGGCGCAACTTTCGAAATCCGTATGCAGGGCGGTATATTTTAGTTTTGATATCAGGTTGTAAAGCAGGGTATAAAAAAGCGGTCTCACCGCAAGCGACAAGGCTACCAGCTTGACCGCGGCCTTTACCCTTGAAACCAAATTCAGTTTCGGCAGCAAGGCGCACTCTGAGCATATTTTCTCCGCCAACCCCGCGTTGTCCGTAACGATACATCCGCCTGAAAGTGTCGAGAGATTTTTTCCCCGGTTAAAGCTGTAAAAACCGACGTCCCCGAAAATACCCGTTGGACTGTTGTTAATGAGCGTCCCCAGTGACGACGCAGCGTCTTCCACCACGAAAACAGCGCGTTGCCTTGCAATCGCCATCACCGCCTCCATGTCCGTAGGCACGCCAAACATGTGTACCGGCACTATGCACAGGGTGTTTTCATTTATACAATTACCGAGCAACGTGACGTCCATATTAAAGGTTTTTAAGGAGATATCACATAATACGGGCTTTAATCCTGCCTTTCTGATGGGGAGGATGAGGGATGGGGCCGTGTAGGCGGGGAGGACGACTTCCGTCTTATCCGAGAGTTTTTTTAACGCCTTCAGGATGAGATAAAAGGCGGTGGTGCCGGAATTGGTGAAGTAACAATGTTTCTTGCCGGTGTAATCCCTCAAGGTCGCTTCAAAGGCGGCCATGGGCCGATTAAGCAAGGAAGTTACGCCAACCAGAATGTCTAAAAATGAGATGGGTGTTCCTGTTGATGGGACTAATAATTTCATGTTTCCCCCCGTCCATTTTGCTGGTTATTATCATCATTCTATTAGTGTAATTCTGATACGTTTGTATTTTATCAGCCATTTCAAGGCATACAAGGTAATTTAATTCTTGTGTGGTTCAAATTGTTTAACTCGATACCTGTACATTCCGTATTCCGTGTGTTCCGTGTATTCCGTGGTTGCCAACGTTTTTGCAAACCTTAATCCATACCTTACCACCTATTCGACAAACTGTTCTGTATGCCAACGTATCGTAACGTTGTTTTAACCACGGAAGATATGGCGCGGCCTCTGGCCGCAACCAAATTCGAAATACGAATATCGAAATACGAATATCGAAATACGAAACAATTTCAAATGACAAAAAACTCAATGC
>CAYHFB010000048.1:0-13590 GCA_964355695.1 uncultured candidatus Brocadiaceae bacterium | reverse complement strand
GCGACATATTAATTATGAAATATACCACATGGACAGTTTGTGCGACAATGCTGCACTTACCAACACATACGATGTTTCGCTATTAAATGGTCAATGTACTAGCAACCATTTAGCCGGTTTTGGCCGGCTAAATAGTCGCTACTGGGGATACTCCGGTATGTGCACATTTACCGGACTAGTTGATCTTGATGAACTTGGACTTTGGGGCGGTGCAGACGGGGCATTTGTCTGGCGCCTCTTTTTCTGCCGTATGACCGCAAAACGGGCATACAAAATAATCAACCGTTTCGTTATTGCCTAGATTGTTCAGTGCCTTTTGGTAGAGCGCGGCATGTGTCTTTTCCACGCTGTTGGCGTGTTCAAAGCTTTGCAACGCCTGCTTATTTCCTTCTGTTTTCGCCTCTTCGATCATGTGGGGATACATCTTGGTAAATTCGTAGGTTTCCCCGTTGATAGCATCCTGGAGGTTTTCCTTCGTAGTCTTAACACCACCCAACGCCCTCAAATGGCTGTGCGCATGAACGGTTTCGGCCTCTGCTGCGGCGCGGAAGAGCTTGGCCACCTGCTTTAGCCCCTCTTCATCCGCCTTTTTGGCAAAGGCAAGGTACTTTCTGTTTGCCTGCGATTCACCCGCAAAGGCATTTTTCAAATTATCCACACTTGACATATTTCTTCTCCTTTCACCTTAAAAATAGCCGTTTGTTACCATCTAACGGCAACACATAAATTCCAACTCACAAACAATTCCCGCCGACAATAACCATTGCTTATACCTTGCAACCACCTCTCCTTTACTACCGGACATATAAAACGTTACACTCGGCTTTGCAGAAACGGGGAGGGCCTCTGGCGCTGAGGTCTTAAGCAGGCGCTCGTTTTGAAGCACCGTCTTTAAACGCATGGCCGTACCGTAGTTTCCGTCTATGATACGAATTTCTCCGCCAAGGGCATGCGCAATTTCTTTTTTTATCAAGACATAATGGGTGCAGCCCAATACAACTGCCGAGATGCCTTTTCTATCAATACCGGAAAACACACCGGAAAGATACTCATGAATCTCCCGCACGTTGTTGTGATCTTTTTCAATAATATCCACCAATCCTTCGCAGGGGAGGAGCTTTATCTCCACATGCTGTCTGTGACGGCCTACCAGATCGTTGAATTTCAGGCTTTTCAATGTCAGGGGGGTAGCCATAACGAGTATGGTGCCTTTCCCCCCCCATTCTACGGCCAGCTTGACCGCCGGTTCCATTCCAATCACCGGGAAGGGATACCTCTGTCTCATCTCGACAATAGCCGCGCTTGTTGCGGTATTGCAGGCAACAACGATTGATTTGGTTCCCTTCGAGTATAGGAAGTCAGCCGTCTTTAGGGAGAGTTCCTTGACGACGGATTCCGGCTTGGTTCCATAAGGCGCGTGCAGTGTGTCCGCGAAGTAAATAAATTCCTCATGCGGCAACATCTTGATAAGTTCCGCCAGGACGGATATGCCGCCGATGCCGGAATCAAAGACACCTATGGGTGATTTTATTTTTAGGCCGACCACTGCAGTACCTTTGTATTGTGTTGTTTTGCCAAAGTTTTTATTTTAAGAAATATTTTACGTTTGGTTAGTCCCATCGGGACGATAGAATACGTTATGCATCAGGCGACATTTAACAGTGTAGTGGCAAGGCGCATCTTGCCACGACATGACCGTTTTTAAATTCCTATACCTTACCATCATCCTGGCACGCAAACCCTTGCGCTATGGGCATCCGGCGGCCTGAACCGAAGGCTTTTGAGGTTACCCTGATGCCGGGCGCGGCTTGCCGGCGCTTGTATTCGTTTCTATTTACCTTTCTGACAATTTCATGCACAGTTTTTTCGTTAAACCCCAGCGCAATAATTTCATCAATGCTTTTTGCATCCTCAATATAGGCCTTCAGGAGGGCGTCCAGGACGTCGTACGGCGGCAAGCTGTCCTGATCTAATTGATTGGGTTTCAGCTCTGCGGAAGGCGGTTTATCGATGGAATTCCGGGGAATAACCTCCCTTTCACGGTTGGTGTACCCTGCCAATTCATAGACCATCGTTTTGGGGACGTCGGAGATCAGGGCAAGTCCGCCGCTCATATCGCCGTACAGTGTGCAATAGCCCACCGCCAGTTCCGATTTGTTCCCGGTCGTTAAAACGAGGTATCCGTATTTGTTCGAGAGTGCCATAAGGATGTTGCCGCGTATGCGCGCCTGCAAATTTTCCTCGGTAATATCGAAGGGCAACCCTTTAAATTCCGCGTTCAGGGTGTGCCGGTACGTTTCAAATATGTCGTTAATAGGAAAGGTTTTATAGGTAATGCCCAGGTTCTGCGCCAATTCCACCGCGTCGTCAATGCTGCCTTGCGAAGAAAAACGGGACGGCATGGATACACCGATCACGTTGTCATTCCCAAGAGACGCTGCGGCCAGCGCGGCAGTAACGGCAGAATCAATCCCTCCGCTAAGACCGATAACCGTCTTTTTAAAACCACACTTTCCTACGTAATCACGCAACCCTAACAACAGTGCCTGGTGGATGGTTTCCACCGGGGTGTAATTTTTAAATGGCGCTTGCTCAACGGGCTTTTCGATATCGACAACCACCAGGTCTTCCTGGAAAGAAGCCGCCTGGGCTATAGGTTTGCCCTGGGCATTGATTACGGTGCTGTTTCCATCAAAGACAAGGTCGTCGTTGCCCCCGGTCTGATTAACGTAAACAAAGGGAACTTTATACTTCAAGGCTGCGTGGGTCAACATGCGTAACCGTATCGTATCATGCTTTCCCACGGAAAAGGGCGAAGACGAAATGTTGATAATCAGGTCTGCCCCCTGGGACACCAGGTTTTCGATAGGGTTTATTTCATACAAGGGACGCGGCCAGAATTCTTCATCATTCCATATATCTTCACAGATAGATATACCCAGGGTGTATCCCATGAATTTTACCGGAATGATGTCGTGGGCCGGTTCAAAATGGCGGCACTCATCAAAGACGTCATACGTTGGCAGGAGCGACTTGTGGTGTACCGAAACGATTTTGCGGTCTTGGATAAATGCCGCGGCATTATGGACTAGTTTACCATAGCGGCGCTTGTTCCTGTCAACGAAACCAACGATAACCGCAATATTATGAGCAGAGCGGACAATCTCGTCGAGTATCTTCAGATTTTCATTGATAAAAGCGGGGACATCCAGGAGGTCTTTCGGGGGGTAGCCGGTAACGGCCAGTTCCGGAAAAACAACGAGATGCGCGCCGCTATTTCCGGCGCGGTCGATAAACGAGCGGATTTTATTTGCGTTATTTTGAAAATCGCCTACCTTTGGGTTGATCTGAGCCAGCGCTATTTTCATAAGGTAATGTTACTTTGGGAATCGCGTCCAATCTCTCAGCAGTTGGACGAGCAACCGAACGCCAACACCTGCCGCACCTTTTGGGGTATAGGGGGTGTTTTTTTCACACCACGCCGTGCCTGCAATGTCAAGGTGTACCCAGGGATATTTTTCGGTAAACTTGCTTAAAAAACAAGCGGCTGTTATCGCTCCGGCATAGGGGCCGCCGATGTTTTTGATGTCGGCAATGTCGCTCTTGATTTGTTCCTGGTATTCCTCCCACAGGGGAAGTTCCCAGACCCGCTCCCATGATTTTTCCCCAGCAGCTTTTACCAGTTTCTTCAACTCCTCGTTATTCCCCATCATACCGGACACTACGGTGCCCAGGGCAACAACGCAGGAACCGGTAAGGGTGGCAAGGTCGATCACGGCGGTTGGCTTGTATTTTTCCGCGTATCCCAGCGCATCGGCAAGTATCAGGCGGCCTTCGGCGTCCGTATTGGCGACCTCAGCCGTTTTCCCGGAATAGAATTTGATAACGTCGCCCGGCTTGATTGCCGTGCCGCTCGGCATGTTTTCAGAGCAAGGGATGAGTCCGACAACGTGTAGCGGCAATTTTATTTGGGATATGGCCTTGAACGCCCCTATTACGGCGGCACCGCCTGACATGTCCGTTTTCATCATATCCATGTCTTTCGACGGTTTTATGCATATACCGCCGGAGTCGAAGGTGATTCCCTTTCCAACCAACACAACGGTGTCCTGATTTTTAGCGCGTGCATTGTACTCAAGCACAATAAATTGAGGCGGCTGGTTACTCCCCTGGGAAACGCCCAGCAATCCGCCCATCCCCAGTTTTTTCAATTCCGGCGTAGATAGCGCCTTGCATTGGAAGCCCTGGTTTTTGGCTATTTTTTTTGCGATGTCGGCCAGCGCGGTAGGGGTTTTGTCCTGCGCGGGTGTGTTAATCAGGTCACGGGCAAAACAAACGGATTCTGCAATAATTTGTGCGTGTTTAACAGCGTTCCGGGCAGGGCTTATATCCTCTTTGCCCGCGAAGAGAAGCGTCACTGCCTTAAGCTCCTTCTGTTCCTCTAGCGGGACTTTTTTATACCGCACAAAGTTATAGCCGGCAAGGATGCATCCCTCTGCATACGCCTGCGTCCACTCACCCAAAGCGGATGAAGGCATTCCAATTGAATCCAGCACGGCGATAACCTCGCTGATGCCCATATCACGGGCGTCAGATGCGGTCGTACCGGCCGCCTGCCTTACCTTGTCAGGCGTAACATCTTTTTTCTTCCCCAACCCCACCAGCATGATGCGATTTGCCGGGATTTTTCCGTAAGTAAAGAGCGCCACACTCTTATTAAGTTTACCAATAAATTCCTTTTTCTTTATTATTTCAGCAATAACGTTGTTCAGCTCACTATTGCAAGAAGCAAGCGCACCGCTAATGGTAACGGCGTCTTCGTAAACGTAAAAAGCCAGCATTTGAGCAGGCTCTTTTTCAGCAGTTCCGGTTTTCACCGTAATATTCATAAGCATATCTTTTCGGTTAATAATATACGTGCCTTACTTGATATAAAATAGCGTGGAATTATGATACGGCGCACGTTCTCTGTTGTCAAGTTATTCTTTTCAACGGTCTGACAAAAAAATATGGCCTCTGTATTGGGCAGAGGCCATACACACACGAAAGGGATGAATTTCGGGGGGGGACAACATTTATGGGGTAATGGGCAGAGATTGTTTAACACTCCTTACACTGAAGGCCTATTATATATTGTACGTAGTCATCCAGTATCTTTGTCTGCTCTTCTTTTGGCAATGAGCGGTACTGTGCAACCGTATCGTTTACCCAGAAGCAGGTATTTTTAATTATCATGCTAAGATGAAGAATTCGCCCCAGATGTTCCACTGGATATTTTGTTATGTCTATTCCGCTCATGCCTACTGATTCCAAGAACTTTTTACGCATGGTAACCCTTCCTCAATATTAATTATAATGTAATGCTTTATAAGTAAAGTCACATCGTTAATCAATGTATCGGCATGTTTGAATAATTAATTTAGTAAAAAAACAGGGAACATTTTGGTTTTTCGAAAACCCCCCAATTGTTATTAAAATTTGAACTTTGTCTTAAAGAATTGCTAATCCGCTACCGATAATGATAGCGCTAGTGAGAAAGACACCATAATTTTAATCTACCATATAAGTTGAAGCGCTGTTGAGAATGAAGGATTTTTGCACTGGTTTTCCCGCTGAATATTCTGTATAATTCTGACTGTTAGAAACTACCACATCAAGGCAGCCACCCTTTGGTGTTTTAACAACCGTTTGGAAGGAGCTAAATGCTATGATTTCCGGAAAAAAGATAGGCAATGCTTATTTAGAACAAGAAGTTATGACGTTGAATCCCATTCAACTTATAATTAAGGCTTACGATGCGGGCATAGCTGCCTGTAACCGTAAGGACGAAGACAAAACCTGTGCCGTTCTTGTTGAGTTAATTGATTCTCTCGATTTTGAACAAAACGAGATCGCAAGCGCATTATTCCGGTTGTATGATTTTTGCATGCGGGATGTAAAGCACGGCAACTTTGACTCAACCTTAAAAATCCTAAAAGAGTTGAGAGACACATGGGTACAAGCCCAAGCCAACATCCCGGCAAACACGCAAGAAGTATGTAATGCGTAAAACCTCCAGTATATATAAGGGCCGGTATAATAAGGAAAAGACCTCTCAACCGGTGTCTCATGGAACATTGTTTTTTCGCCACAGTAAACGCATTTCGCCTTAACGGATACACCATCCGGGTTTAGCTTTAAATGGGTTAAACGCACCAAAGTCCATCGACACAATCAAAACTTAAAAAACCCGTTGTTCACAACCACCTGAAACGCGACATATAGAAGTCGTAATCATCCACCATGCTTTTGTTTCGGAAGACAGTCCCATCACTTCACGGGTTGGAATAAACATGCTGAAAAGCCCGCAAAGAGATTAAACTATTTTACAAAAGTACCGATACATAAGAGTACTTGTGGAAAACACACTTTTGTAATTCTTAGGGAGAAGTCAGATGTCAATCGAAGGTATTTATAATGCTTCCTTAAATACGCAAATCGCCATTACCGGGAAAAATGGAAACGGCCTCGTCCGAAAAAACAAGAAGCTGGCGGAACCTCAATCGGATTCTATTAATGATGCTCACGCAAGCAAGGGTTTTGCTGAGACCGTTGGGGATTTAAAGGCCGCGCTGAACGCAATTCCCGATGTAAGGCTGGACAAAACGGCAGAAGTTAGGGCGAAATTGGAAGAAGGTTATTATGATAAGTACGAGGTAATAGAACAAACTGCCGGCAGCATCAGTGATGCGTTTCGTATTAGGGCATAAGATGGGCTGATTTATGATGGATAAATCTGTAGGCAATCCACAAAACAGTAAGCCGTTTATCGGTATAACGTTCGATTGCTGCAATGTTTACAATCGAATTTATATGAATAAGGAAAAGACGGCTTACGAGGGTAGATGTCCGAAGTGTTTGCGAACAATCAGTGTTAAGATAGGTAAGGACGGTGTTAGCTCGAGATTTTTTTCAGCACAATAGCCTTTGATTTTGTTGGGCGCAGTTATGAGAACTTTAGAAGCCTGGACATTTGTATAAATTATTGAAATACAAATGTGCAGGCTTTTTTTATTGGGCTGGGGTCTTGCCCCGGTATTGTGAAAGGATGAAGAATGATGACACGGAAGCCGTTATACGGAAAATGCCTTATAGCCATGTTCGTTTTATCCATTGCAGCCAAAGGCCTTGTCATTGGTGCTGAGCTCAAGCCGAAGATCGTTATCTTCCCCTTTAAGAGCAACTGCAGCCTGAACCAGCTTAGCCTCGGAATTGAGGATGTGATGCGGAGTGAATTGAATCGCTCAGGGTATTTTACCGTGGTGGATGCTGATGTTACCTACGAATACGTAAAAGAAGCCGTACTGTATAACGTCATTGGACTCAACAATACGGATTTTACCACCAATACCTCTAAATCCAAAATGGTTGACCTGTTCGCCCGTATCGACCAAAAGGTGATTGTCAGGATTGCCGAGAACTTGCACGCGGATTATACGGTAAAAGGCACTCTTAACCAATTTGGCGAGAAGTTTCGAGCTGATATTGAAGTAGCCAGGGTCAAGACGGCTGGAACACTAAGCTCGCTTGTCGGTGAATGCGAATCAAAGGAAAAGATTATAGAACTGGCAGAAAAGCTTTGCCAGCAAATAGTCACCGTTTGCAGAGACGTTAACATCGTAAAGGAGGTAGAAGCGATACAGAGCAGCTATCGTCAGGGCCATTTGTCGTATGATGAGGTTGCAAACAGGTTGAAAAAGCTTTCTTCTGAAGTTCCGGGGGTATTTGCTATCCACGGTGCATTATTCGTGCATTATTTGGGGCATCTGGAAAAACAGGATGATTTGATTACGGAAGGCGAATATCTCATAAATATGCTTAATGCGGGTAATAAAGAAGATTTGGAATACCTGTCTCTTTCCGGCACAGACCCCTTTTATGAATTGGCCAGCGTGTACATTGTTAAGGAGAACTTAAGCGACGCAATTGATACGTACAACCGGGCAATAAAAATATATCCGGTAAATCATGCAAAATACTATAAGCAACTAGGTATGTTGTATAAATTAGAGGACAAATATGATGAAGCCGTTAATGCCTTTGAACAGGCATTGAAAATATACCCCGCAGATTTAGATACACGGCTTAGGCTTGTGGCTCTCTATGAGGCCAATGGCGACATATCACGCGCCACAGAACAATGCCAATCCAGCCTGAAGTACGCAAAAAACGCATCCGAAGGCGGGAAGGTGAAAGAAATGTTGGCGAGGCTACAGGCGAAAAAGAAGTGAAAGCTTTGGTTGTGTAGAAAAAGGGAGACATGGATGACTCTGCTGAAAAACCCTTATAATTGAAAACAGATAGGCACAGTCGTATTGGTTTTCGAAAAGCTAAAACGAGGCGATTTTCTATCGGAGACATACATGAGTGATAAAACATGAAGAAAAAATGAGCCAAAGGCCGTTTGTGCAGCAGAAACAGCGGCGGAAGGGGTCGTTACCGCAGTAACGGACACAACGTATCCGTGGAGAACCCCATGCCTGATGAATCTTTTTACATTACCAGCAATAGCAGCAAAGAGTAATTGCAAACGCGTACAGCCCTCCGTTTGATGCTTTGGCCTTCGTACTCCGTGATTGCTCACGGTCGCCTTAGCGCCAGCACGAATTGCACCAACGTTTTGCCGTTAGCACCTTCCACCGTAGTTCAACCGAAACGAAACTAATTCTCGTCCGCAGAATCTGTGGGTAATAAGTAAGGCTTAGGGACGGTAAATAAATATAGCACAATTTCAGTCTAACGATTTTAGCATTTTATCGTTCCAATCACAGGGAAAAACAAATTCACCGCAGAGGACACAGGGCGCGGAGAAAAAAGGCTCGCCAGAAAGAACTATCGATCAAACCGCCAATGAACGCTAATAAAGAAGCCCATTCGCGTGTATTGGCGTGTATTCGCGGTTAAAAGTTGTCGTTGTTTCTCCGCGTCCTCTGCGGTAAAGGGTCTTTGCCGTATTGGCGTTTGTTTGCGTTCGTTTTTTCTGAAAAAAATAAACAAAACTGACTATGGGAAAAGCTTATCGTTATAAATCACTTGATGGCCTGCAAACAGCCAGGTATTAAGAACTGGGTAATTTGCCGGAACCTGTACTTACCCACAGATTCTGCGAATGAGGCAATATAACTGGCGCCTCGCTGGGATACAGACGACCAGCCTTGCTTGTAAGCGGAACAACCTGAACTCTACTGAGAAACTTATTTGACATATACTCTAAACGGTTGAGATTTTAACTTTTCCAACAGACCGAAGTTTCACGTCTACAAAGGTTTCCAGCCGGAATTTGCCAAAAAATAAAAGTTAAATTTTAGCCCGTTCTGAGTTTATTCTCCACTACTACATCTCTCGCATAGGAATGGTATTTGCTCGTTATTAAATACAAATCACCTATTTACGGGTATTTCACCAATTTTGAATAGAAATAGCATACGACCATGATAGACACGACCAAAATTACCTCAAATTATAAACCGATCGACTTTGCCGTTCAGATAAGCGGTTACAAAAATACCGATAATCCGACTTTTAACGACGTTATTTGCCATGAAATGAACAGCCAGGAACTTGCCCAAAAACCTGATTGTGACACCTTAACAACACGGGTTAATGGTGGAATGATATCCCAGATCGAGCGCGGTGCTTTTAAAACTCAAACGGCTTGTTCGAATGCTAAAAACAGCACGAAATCGACACCAATATCGGAACAACTCAAGAGATACAAAGAGGACCAACTACTCTCCAAACCAGGCGGTGACTACTTCTACCTTGATAAGGATACCAGTATTATCGATTATCACGCAGACCAGTCGGAATTCGTTCCCAGGGTTGGGAAAGACCTAAAGGACGCCGCAGATAACGCAGTAAATATCCTGAAAGACATCGGCATGGGCGCAACGATGAAGTACGTTGATAAAGACGACCGTATTAAGGAGGCTAAAAAGGTGGGATTTGTTGGCACACTGGTCAATTTTTTCAAGGATGTAGCAAGTGGTGTTACCTTAGGGAAGTACGCGCCTAACGGAGAAAAACCGCCTGATACCGCACTAGGCGCCACAAAACATTTCTTTAAAAAGGTTTTTGTTGACGCGCTGTTAAAAGACGTGATTATCGGGATACCCAGGAGCGCCGTTCACATAGGAGAGGATACGGCATTTGCAGCCATTAATCTGGCAGAGACCATTCCCGACGCCACGATCGGCAATTTCAAGACCGGACAGAAAATAACGACCGAAGTTTTCGATGACGCTCAGGTACTGGTAGACTTCGTTACGGATGTAATACCCACCGGTGAGGCTAGCTCCAGGACACGGGCCTTTAGCTTCAAGAAAGGCCTTAAAGGCCTGCCCCTTGTACATAATTTAACCGAGCCGGAGAAAAATGCAGAATCAGAGAACGATAAAAAGGACGAAAACTGGAAATACGTGCGAAATACACCCTTCAGAAAGGCCATCGAATCTGTTGCATCACTAATACCGACAAATATCTAACACTTGCGGGTTTGCAGGTTAAGGATGGGTCCCCCCCTATACGTGTTAAATTATACTTCGAACGGGCATATAATATACATTTATAGATGACTCTGTTGATAATGTCCCAGGAAAACAAGGTAGTATACAGTATGGAATACACAACAACGAAAGCTACGTGTGCGTCTGTGGAAGGTTGAATCTCAGAAGCTTGCAAACACATTGAACAAAACGATCCATGTGTGCCATTTTCCACCAGAGGCAAGCAAGTGGAGTAAAATTGAACACCGGATGTTTTGTCCTATTACGGAGAACTGGCGAGCGCGACCTTTGGAAAGTTGTGCGGTTGTGGTCAATCTTATTGCAAATACGACAACCAAAAAAGGCTTGGAAATAAAGGCAACTCTTGATGAAAATGAATAGGAAATAGGAAAAAAAGTTACCGACAAACAAATGGGTAAGCTTGCACTTGAAACTTGCTCATTTCATGGGGAATGGAATTACAAAATACAATCAAATTCAAACTAATATGTTCATGTTATTATTGCTAAATTCCTAACCAGAGTGTAAGACTCATTCAAATTAAATATCAGCAAATGCTTCGTCCCTACAACGGCATTAAATTTCCTGTACATAAATCTATGCATTTCTTGTCTGGTATGTTGAGGCGCGAACTCCAACGACAACCGTTCGAGGCATTCAAAAAATTGCGCAAGCTCCATCAGGGCTGAAGCCCTGAGCTACAGTGATGCCTTGATAAACTCCTTGAATAATGGATGCGGATTCGTGGGTTTTGATTTAAATTCGGGGTGGAACTGTACGCAGAGGAACCAGGGGTGGTCTTTGAGTTCCATGATTTCCACCAGGTCGTCCTTCGGCGAGCGGCCGCTGAATATCATGCCGTGCGACTGGAATAGCTCTTTGTAGCTGTTGTTGAATTCGTAACGGTGGCGGTGTCGTTCGGATATCTCCTCGCGTCCGTAGGCGTTGAACGCCTTTGTGCCTGGCTGTATGATGCACGGCTGCGCCCCTAGCCGCATCGTGCCGCCTTTGTGGGACACCTTGCACTGTTCTTCCAGGAGGCTGATTACCGGGTGTGGGGTGTTGACCTCGAATTCCGTGCTGTCCGCGCCTTTCAGGGCGCACACGTTCCTTGCGAATTCGATGGACGCGCATTGCAAACCCAGGCAGATGCCGAAGAACGGGATGTTCTTTTCGCGCGCGTACCGTATCGCGGCAATCTTCCCCTCCACGCCGCGTACCCCGAATCCGCCCGGCACAAGGATGCCCTTTACTCCTTCGAGATGCGCCTGCACGCCGTTTTTTTCGATGTCTTCCGACTCGACCCTCCGCACCTGCACCCGCGCGTTGTTGCCGATGCCGCCGTGGATGAGGGATTCGTAGATCGACTCGTACGACGACTGATGGCAAATGTACTTGCCGACGATGGCAATCTCCGTCGTCTGCTTCGGGTTCTTCAGGATGTCCAATATGGAGAGCCACTTGTGCAGGGTGTTCCCGTTTGTTTTGAGTCCCAGTTTTTGGATGATAAGCTTGTCCAGCCCTTGTTCCACAAGGATCAGCGGGATTTCGTAGAGGTACGGCTTTACGTCGCGTTCTTCAATAATCGCGTTTCTGTCCACGTTGCAGAAGAGGGAGAGCTTTTCTTTTATCTCCTCGCTGATGTGCTTTTCCGTCCGGCAAATGAGGATGTCCGGCTGAATTCCGGCCTGGCGCAGCATGCCCACGCTGTGCTGGGTGGGCTTTGTCTTTATCTCCTCCGCGGCGCTCAGGTAGGGGACGAGCGTGAGGTGGATGTACAGGACGTTCTCCCGCCCCGTCCTTTGGCCGAACTGCCTTATGGCCTCAAGGAATGGCTGGTTTTCTATGTCGCCCACGATGCCGCCGATCTCCGAAATAGCCACGTCGGTGTCGGGGCTGTCCAGCCTTTGAATGCATTCGATAATCTCGTTGGTGATGTGCGGGATGACCTGCACCGTCTTCCCCAGGTACTCCCCCTTGCGCTCCTTCATGATAACCGCATTGTAGATAGAGCCTGTGGTGTAATTACAGTGCCTGGTGGTATCTGAATGGGTAAAGCGCTCGTAGTGTCCGAGGTCGAGGTCTGTCTCCGCCCCGTCTTCCGTCACGTAGACCTCCCCGTGTTCGTACGGGCTCATCGTGCCTGGGTCTACGTTTACGTAAGGATCAAACTTCTGTAATTTAACCTTCAACCCCCGGCTCTCCAGCAACATGCCGATAGAGGCCGCATTGAGTCCCTTTCCAAGGGAAGAAACCACACCGCCTGTTACAAATATATGCTTAGTCATGCTTGAATTTCCCCATAAAAGCAACCAAATCTTCCCGTGTGTCAATACCGATGGAAGTATCGCCGGTTATCGATACCTTTATCTTGTAACCGTTCGAAAGCGCCCGCAACTGCTCCAGCTTCTCCGCGCCTTCCAAAGGAGAAGGGGGGAGTTTGGAATATTGCAGCAAAAAATCCTTCCGGTACGCATAAATGCCCAAATGCCTCAAATGTGCCACGCCCGCATCGCCCGCGCCACGCCCGCGGTCACGTACGTACGGGATGGGCAGGCGCGAAAAATAGAGCGCATACCCGTTATTATCCAGCGCCACCTTCACGACGTTCGGATTTGCCAGGTCCGCTTCGTCCTCTATCACGTGCGCAAGGGTGGACATTGCCGCCCCGTCGTCGCCCGCCAGGGCGTCAACCACCATGTCAACCATGTTCGCGTTCACCTCCGGCTCGTCGCCCTGCACGTTTACGATAATATCGGCCTTCAGCCGTGCCGCCACTTCGGCAATGCGGTCTGTGCCCGATTCATGGACGGACGAGGTCATTTCCACATCGCCGCCAAACGCTTTTACGATATCGTATATCTGTTGGCTATCCGTGGCGACGATCACCCGTTCCAGACGCCGCGACCGCTTCACGTTCTGATAGACGTGTTCTATGATGTATTTCCCGGTAACAGCCTTTACTTCCGGCAGGATGAGCTTGCCGGGCAGCCTGGTTGATGCATACCGTGCGGGGATGATGACAACGGCGTTCAATTTATTCATG
>CAYHFB010000047.1:0-13824 GCA_964355695.1 uncultured candidatus Brocadiaceae bacterium | reverse complement strand
ATATGGTCTCATGCCTAAACTCAGTGGCAACGAGCGTCTTTACTCACTGTCAACGGGAGTGGATCGTTGGCGATTTATTTTCTCATACAATGTTTCAGGGGGTGCATTCCCAATTTTTTTGTAAAATGTTGTTTTGTAGCTCAAACCTTCAGGTTTGATGGTTGTTGCGACAGACACTGTCGCAGGCATTGCTATTTCCCGCTTGCGAAAGATAATTGTTTAATTTGCTCCATAATCTGACCGGTAATCTCCGTAATTGTTTGCCCTTGAGAGCCATTTCCGCCTTCTTTAAATAGCATAGGCTTGCCAAAGATTATCTTAATTCTGGAAGGCTTCGGCAGCTTTGCGCCTTTGGGGAGTGCCTCATACGTGCCGAAAATAAATGCCGGTATAACGGCCGCACCACTTTTTTTTACCAGGAAGCCAATGCCGGAAATCCCTTCCTGAAGACGGCCTTCCCTGCTCACGCCTCCCTCTGGAAAGATACCAATAACCCCATTATTTTTCAACACATTAATGCCCGCCTTTAACGCGGCAATATTCGAACCCCTCTCTTTCACACAGATACACCGCAATAATTGAAAAAGCCATTTTCCACGCCCTTCATAATACAACTCGGTCATCAAAAAGAAGATACGCCTGGGAAATATGGATTGAAGCGCAACGGGGTCCATAAAACTGAAGTGATTTGCCGCGACGATAAGGGGGCCGGAATGCGGTATCCGCCCCTCGCTTTTCGCCTCAATATGGAAGAGTATCTTGAATAACAAGGTGCTGATTATTCTCAGTATGCTGAATAAACAATTGTTCAGGAAATCCATACAACGCTTTGCGCTCACTGCGTGTTCCTCTGATAAAATGCGGGTTTTCTCGCCTAATACCATAATAAGTATTTAAAAAGGCACTGAGCCTCTGGAGTTTATTTCACCGTTATTCTGTCAAGCCTGGCGCTTGCCCATGCCACAAATATGCCGGCTAAAAAAATTCCCGCTCCCAGACAGAGTAACAATGAGCGGACAGATACCAACGTGGTTAATTTGCCCAACGCCAAAATCGGCGACACGGTCGCGGCATTCACAAAGACGTCCTTACAGGCGAATGTCTTACCCCTGAACTCGTCAGGCACAATCCGTTGTATATCCGCGTTGATAGGCGATAGAAACACCCCACCGGCGGCGCCAATAAGAAAAACGATGCCAAGCGCTTCCGGGTATGAGCATATAAAGGAAAAAGCGGTGACCCCAAGCGCCATTATTACCATACTGCCGGTATAAAGAACGCTCCTTTTCACCCAGTTTCCATATTTCCCAACCAGAATTGACCCGGCAAGGAGACCTGCGCCCATCAAGGTAAAAAGAGCACCCAGCGGGGTTAGCGTTGTAAAGCCCCATATCTTACCTGCAAATTCCGAAACCATAATATAAAAACTGATGCCCACAAACCAGAATATCGAACCAAAGCCGATAAGAATTATTAATTGACCATTATGGTAAATGTATTTCATACCCGCCTTGATATCTGAAAACAGGGTAGCACCCAGTTTTATCCCTAACGGTTCACTTTTCTTTACCCGTATCATCCAGATGGTTCCTGCTGAAAAGAGGTAGGTAAAGGCGTCGATGTACATGGACGCGCTAAATCCCATCTTATCAAATACCACGCTGCCGGCAACCGTACCGGCCAGGACGCTTAAGAGCGCCGAAGTGGTGACGAGCGAGTTTGCGGCGAGGAGGTGATCATCATTAACAATGCCGGGGATGATTGAGAATTTCGCCGGTGAAAAGAGGCAGGTAAAAATGCCAATAGCAAAGATAAACGGATAGACAGCATTAAGGGAATTTGAGTTACTGATAACCAAGGGTATCGCGCAAACCAGGATGGCGCGCGCCAGGTCGGACACAATTAAAATGCCTTTCCTCGACCACCGATCCGAAAGTGCCCCCGAAAACAGGCTAAAGAGAAAAAAGGGCAATATACTCCAAAAGGTGATCCTGGACAACCCTTCTCCAACGTTTCCCCGGTTCCTCAGAATGATCCCCATAATCGCCATCTGGTGAAATCTGTCGCCAAGTGCGGATATGATCTGTCCAGTCCAAAGCATGAAAAAATTTTGATTTCTGAGGACTGCTGTTATCTTCGTCGTATTTTTCATACGTTGTTTTTGATTTTTATCTCTTCGCCTGACAAAACGAACGTTACCCTTGTACACTCCTCAAGCAGTGTTATAGCCGGTTCGCCTATTTTAATTTCCACCCCCGCGTGCGCCACCTTGTTTACCACGACCTTGGCGTCTGCATTAACGGGAAGCATCTCGCCGCTCACAAGATTCCTTAATTTTTTCACTAACTCTTCCCTTCTGGAGAGGTGAAGGTCGAACGTTGCTGCATACTGTGCAGGAAGCTCGCCCTTTGCCTTTTTAATGGCATATAACGTATTAAGTTCTTTATCAACCTTCTTGAGAAAGGCCTTTAATCCGCTAATCTCTTTTCTTGTATTAATGTGGTCCGGATGTGTCGTGTAATCAATGCCCACTTCCACGTCGGTATAAACCTCATTCTTACTGCCCAGAGCCTCTACCTCTATTGATGTTCCGGCGGTTGTTATTCCACCTTCGATAGATATCTTATCGCCACCAGCCTTTACGATGTTCTTTGCATAGATGGTGCAATCCACCGCCTCCCGTAAAATGGCCACGTTATTTGCCACAATGGTTTGATTCCTGGCAAACCCTACGGTTACATCTCCTTCCGCTTCAATTTTTCCTTTACCGGAGCCGACAAAACCACCCCTTACCAATACGTTACCCTTTGATTTTATCAAAGAATCTTCTACCGTCCCCCACACCTCTACGTCCCCCGCGGCGTCTACAACAAACCCGCTTCTCACGTTTCCTCTAACAACAACGGTGCCTTTGCTCGTGATGTTTCCTACGCCGAAATCAACGTCCTTTTCAACGGTAAAGCAATTTTTTACTGAAACAACGCCTCTGGTGTATTGAGGATTTCCGTCGATACACGATACCAACACCTTTGCGTCTTTTGCCGATACCTTTGTATTCTCCCCGATGGGAAGCCTGCACGGCTTTCCCGGTGCGGGCACTAACACTTTGCCATAAACGTCTTTTCCCGGCGTTCCGGGCGTGGGTTCTATTAACTTAACGAGGGGTTGCTCCTTTTCAACGCTATCGACTATACTAAGGTTATGGAAATCCACCTTGCCGCCGGTATCCTTGTGCGGCTTGATTTTTTTATCTGCATTAAACAGAAATTCGAGCCTGCCGTTATCGCCGTGAATTGCCGATGTACCTTCGGATACAAGGATATTTTCGACCGGTAAGCACTCCTGTTTGACCTTATCCAGGGCGGTCTTTACCAACTCCTCGTCTATTTCAGAAATAATGGTTTTTGTTTTTAGAAATTCCACCACGTCCTCTACCGTTATGTCGATGTTTTCCTGTGCAAAGGGCTTTATGGATAAATAGGTCTCCATGTGGTCATCAGAAACATTAACCGTAAGGAATTTGGTTCTATCATAAGTGTCTGCCATATTTCCTCCTGTGCTTAATAGTATCGAGATAAAATCCAGTTTAGGGGCTGCTTTAGCAAAAAAAAGGGGAAGGAGCGGACAAGCGGTTTTATGGCGGCCAGGAGATTCACATCCAGGCTATCGACAAATAACGTCGAGACCCGCACCATGAGAATCCGAAGGGGCTTTTAGCAGTGTTTTATCGGATTGCGCACTTTTTCAAATAATTTTTGTTGATAGACGAAAGTTCTTCCAGCGAGTATTGCCTTCCGCTGTCGTCAAAGACAGCCAGGGCCTCTGCTTCAAAGTTAAGTGCGCCGCCACAAAAGTCCTGTTCTTCAATCGGATTGGTGCAAAGAATCTCAACGCACCCATTCAACACTTTACTCTCCACGATTTCGAGGTCGGTTCCAAAGATATGAACTGTGTTGACAAGAAGCCTCTCTTTAACCCCCGCCTCACTCGGCCAGGTCTTGAAACTGATGTTTTTTATATTGATTAACTCTATGGTAAACCCAAGGAAATCGGGACAAATACATCGTGCAAGGTAGGGGATTTCTACGTGCAAGATTAAGCGATTGCCGTTACAGGTGTGGTTGACGATAATACCATCGCTGAAGATCGAAAAGGTATCTGCCATGTTTTGGCTACCGGTAATCATTGCACAGTATCATCCTCAGCATACGGTTTGATTGGTTAAAAGTACGTTGAACGATACATTTTCTGGCTGATTATGTCAAGGGAAAAGTTGCAAACCAGGGGTTCTGGAATTATTTGCAGGATTGATGAACTTCGTTCTTTTTGAGTGTCTTGAACTCAGCATACGTGAGGGTTTCCTTCTTTACCCTGTCCATACAAAACAGACCTTTCGAATTCACTTTCCAGCACCCAACCGACAATAATAAGCGCTGATTTCTTTATGGCCTCACGGTTGATCTTTTCGGCAATTTCGGATAGTTTTGCAGAAATGATTTTTTGGTTGGGCCACGTTGCCTTGTAGACGACGGAGACCGGGCAATCACGGCCATAATGAGGTATGAGTATCTTTGCGATTTCTTCTATTTTATCAATGCTCAGGAAAATACACAGGGTGGGAGTGGCTGCGGCAAGCACGCTGAGATGCTCTTTTTCAGGGATAGGGGTTTTCCCTTCCATGCGGGTAATTACGATGGTCTGGGTTACACCGGGAAGCGTCAATTCCTTTCTTAAAACGGAGGCGGCTGCAACGAAGGAACTCACGCCCGGTATGATTTCGTAAGGGATATCTAATTCTTCCAGGGCGCGGATTTGCTCCTGTATCGCGCCGTAAATCGACGGGTCGCCGGAGTGTACCCGGGCCACGTCAATATTTCGCGCCTTGGCCTCTTTATAAACAACCACCATATCCTCCAGGCTCATCAGTGATGAATCATACACCTTAGCAAGCGGTGGAAGCATCTTGAGCAATTCTGCATTCACCAGAGACCCGGCGTAGATACAATATCCCGCCTGCTGAAGGACTTTGCCTCCTTTGATTGTCAGCAACTCAGGGTCACCGGGGCCAGCGCCAATAAAAGATACCTTCATGTTTTAGTTACCGTCTTTCCAGTGAATGGCATTGATGGCAACTTTTTTGGATTCTTCTCCCATAATTTTGAATTGGCTGTCTTTTATCAGATAGGTCGATGCGTCTTTGCTGCTGGTCCGCACCGTCACAATCCAGTTTCCCCCATCCTTACTCACCGACTCGATTTTTCCCTTCTTAACGGTTACCACGATGTTTAATACCGATTCATCAGAACTGTCGGATATCTGGCGTACGCTGTCAACGGTAAAGATGTTTGGCATCCCCGTTTTCAACCGAATGTCAGGAGTGTCATACTCGTAAAACTGTCCGAACGCGAAGGAGGGTATGGCGAACCACACGAAGGCCAAAAAAAAGAATCTGCTTTTCATTTATGCGTTTCTCCTGAACTGAAGATGAAGTATCTTAGTGATCATATTTTCCAGCAATAAGGCAATGTTGGCGTTCTGGTCGAGGTATCCAAAGGTTGTTTTGATGATTTGGATAATGTGAAACAATGCGTCTTCCGATACCGCCTGGCTTTTTACCGTTAAGGCGGATTTCCAATTGTCGTGATAGATAGGTGATTCCAGGCGTCCCGTCTTGCAAACAAGCAAATCGCGGTAATACATAAGGAAGGAGAACAGGAGTTCCTTTACGAAGGTGCGTTTTTCCTCTAATACGTCCGTTTCCTGGATATGCCAGGTATTAACCAGTTCTTTGGAGAAGGTTAAGTTGTCTTTGCATTCCAATTTTAAGAGTTGTTCTACAAGCCATGTCTTCTTTTCTACCGCACCCGCCTGAGAAAGCCACACGGCCCTTTTTATACTGCCGTTTGCAATAAAGGCCACTTGCTCTGCCTGTTTATTATCTAGTTGATACTGGTTTACCAGGATGTTTTTCACAACGGCTATCGACAGGGGGGAAAACCGTATTATCTGGCATCTTGAGCGAACGGTTTCTTTAACGGCATCCAGTGAGGTTGCCGTTAAAATAATAATCGCATAGAGAGGGGGTTCTTCCAGGGTTTTCAACAAACAATTAGCAGCCTCTTCGTTCATTTTGTCCGCCGACTGGATGATCACCATTTTGTTGCGTGATTCCAACGGCTTAATCCTCAGAAAATCCTGAAGATGTTTCAATTGTTCAATTTTAATTACCCGGCTGTTCTTCTCAGACTGTACCGTAAGCATGTCCGAGTAATTGTTGCCGGCAACCCTTGTGCAGGTATTACAGACGTCGCACGCGTCTGTACCCTGACTCCGGCAAAAAATGGTCTTTGCCAATTCCCTGGAAAAAAAGGCCTTGCCGACGCCTTCTTGCCCGGTAAAAATGTATGCGTGCGCCAGCCGATTATTTGCAAAGGCATTTTGAAATAATTCTATAATACGATTTTGGCAAGATATGTTTTTAAAAGACATGAACGATATCGCTACGCAATAATTTCGCTGTCGTGCTCACTGATAGCATGGGGACGGCGCGTTTCTGAGCGTTTGACGGTTCAAACGCTAATCTTCTTCATCATCATCATCGTCTTCATCATCTTCATCGTCATCGTCGTCGTCGTCGTCGTCATCATCTTCCTCCTCTTCGTCATCATCGCTTTCTTCGTCCTCAGTTTCAAGGATGGCCATAATGTCACCAATCTTTACCACGTCTCCTTCCTGGGCAATTATCTCTGCCAATCTGCCGGAAACCGGGGCGGTAACATTAAAGGTGGTTTTTTCCGTGATCATCTCCACTATATCTTCTCCTTCCTCTACCTCTTCGTCTTCATCAACATACCAAAATGAAACGGTCGCTTCGTCTCCACTATTTCCTTCTACTTCAGGGAATTCTACTTCAACTCTCATGATTGGTTCTCCTTAAATTATCGCATAAGAGGATACACTGTTATCGGCGCCAATAAGGTAAATACACAACGAGTACAATTTAAGACTTTTTAAGGATGTGAATTATACTGAACGATAATTTGCTTGTCAAGCATCAAGGCAACAAATAAAAAAGATGGGTATATTGTATAGACGACAACAATCTTAACTCTTTAGACAATAAAGATATAAAATAACTTGACATGGTTAAAAAGATTGTTTAGAATCTTTGGCTATTATTAGTCAAACGGAGGGCTAAGGACGTTTGACTGAGAAAACTGTCGTTTTGAGATGAATGCCTCTTTAATCTGTGGCAATTGAAGCAATGAAAACTGCAAGCCAAATTCTTAACTATTAAATGAAGATGTAATTTTTGTGGTTGGTTTTATAGAATTTTACATGCGAGGTTATCAATTTGTTATTTAGTGGATTTCATTATCGGCCTTTCAGGAAAAAGAGATGACGGCCATTAGAATAAAAAAGCAAAGTGAGTAGGCGGTGGTATGATACCATACCTGCTCAACCTTGCATCGGCGATATTTAAGGTGCATAAATCCAGTGATATGCAGGGTATTGCAGTACATTCTTAATGGTTATCACATTCATTACTCAATTTTGCACACAGATAGATGTTTTCCCTTTAAACGGCACTCCCTCCAAAGCTCCACGATTATTTCATTTGTTCCGACGACTTAATTGTTGTTCTTGCTTTTCTTCACCCTTCATAAGATGCTATTTTGTAACCCATAATTGGCTCGTATTTGGGCTTTAAAGAAGCAGGGTTGATCTGCATAACCGTAATAACCGTAGATGGTGTTATTTTTCTGTCAAAACTTAGACTATTTTTATTTCCCGGAGGATGGGCGCAAAAAGAAGCTCATGTAAAGTAAAATGCCGATGTTTTCACTACTGGCGCTTCTTCCTGTATGCATTGCTATTGGATACTTTTGTTGTGTCTTTGCGTACAAAAAGAAGCAGTTAGCCAGCGAAAAGAAGATGCAAGACCTCATTGATGAATCAAAGAGGGCTGCCGATAAAATCAAAAGGGAAGCAGACCTTGCCGTAAAGACGGAACTCTTTCAGCGTAGAGAAGCGTTTGAAAAAGAGACACAAGAAACCAAGATGGAGTTAAGGCAGCAAGAAAAGCGATTAAGCAAAAGAGAAGACAACTTGGAACGTAAAATGGAGTTGTTAACAAAGAAAGAACGATACATTGACACCCTTTCCGCCAACCTCGCACAGAAAGAAAAAAAGGTAGACGAAAAAAAGCTGGAATTCGATGCAATCATTGACGAACAGAATAAAGTTCTCCTTAAAATCTCCAATATGACCGCCGACGAGGCTGAAAAGCTTCTCCTCACCCGATTAGAAAAAGGGCTCGACATCAAATGTGCTGAAATAATATCAAGGAAGATTTCAGCGGCAAAGGAAAATGCGGAACAAACAGCCATATCGCTCATCAGCACTGCAATCCAACGTTGTGCAGCCACTCAAACAGCGGAAAATATCGTAAGCGCAATCGAACTGCCCAACAATGAGATGAAGGGACGCATTATTGGACGAGAGGGACGCAACATTCGCGCCTTTGAGAAGGCAACGGGTATTGACGTTATTGTTGATGACACGCCGGGGGTAATTGTCCTTTCCGGGTTTGACAGCGTTCGCCGTGAAATAGCAAGGCAGTCCATGGAAAAGTTAATTCTTGACGGAAGAATCCATCCTGCCCACATTGAAGAAATCGTAAAGGACACGGAAAAGGAAATTGAACAGGTGATTCAGGAAACGGGTAAGCAAACCTGCTTTGAACTGGGGGTTCATAACGTTCATCCTGAAATAATAAAGCTCATCGGCCGCCTTAAGTATAGAACCAGTTATGGACAAAACCAGTTGCAGCATTCTATTGAGGTTAGCAATCTAATGGGTATCATAGCGGGTGAATTGAAACTGGACGTTCCGTTGGCAAAACGATGCGGTCTTATGCACGATATCGGCAAGGCTATCGGCCCTGAGATGGAAGGCACCCACGCGGTGGCTGGAGCAGACCTTGCGAAACGGTATGATGAAAGACCTGAGGTTGTTAACGCAATTGGCGGCCATCACGAGGAAACGCCGGTTGAGTCGGTCTACACGGTGCTGGTAAGCGCAACCGATGCGATTTCCGCCGGAAGACCGGGCGCCAGAAGAGAAACCCTGGAAAAATACGTAAAGCGGCTTGAACGGCTTGAGGGTATTGCAACTTCCTTTAGCGGAGTTGAAAGCGCTTACGCCATTCAGGCGGGCAGGGAGGTGCGCGTTATTGTTTGTCCTGACAAGGTAAACGACAAGGCAGCCGCGAAGATATGCTACGACATTGCCAAAGAAATAGAAAACCAACTGGAGTATCCGGGCGAAGTCGTCGTCACGGTCGTTCGGGAAACCCGTTTTGTCGAACATGCAAAGTAGTATTATGCACACTGAGTTTGACGTTATAGTGGTTGGCGCCGGACATGCAGGCTGTGAAGCCGCCCTTGCCGCGGCGCGCATGGGGGCGCGAACGGCGCTGTTTACCATAAACCTGGACAACATTGCGCAGATGTCGTGCAATCCCGCCATTGGCGGCCTTGCCAAAGGACAACTGGTGCGGGAAATCGACGCCCTTGGCGGTGAAATGGCAAAAGTCATAGACGAAACGGGCATACAGTTTCGCATGCTTAACACCAAAAAAGGCCCCGCCGTCCACTCCCCGCGCGCCCAGGCCGATAAAAAGGCGTACCAGGTGTCTATGAAAAAAAGATTGGAGTCGCAAAGCAATCTTTTTATAAGACAAGAAATCATCGACAGGCTTACCGTTGAGGGTAACAAAATTACCGGGGTTGTTGCCCAAAACGGCATCTCCTACAGGGCAAAGGCTGTTATTCTTACCACGGGGACCTTTTTAAAAGGGCTAATCCATGTCGGCGGGTTTATTACCCCCGGCGGGCGCATGGGGGAGCTTTCTTCTGAGAAATTGTCGGACTCCTTGCGCGCACTGGGTCTTGAGGTCGGACGGCTTAAGACAGGCACGCCTCCACGCCTGAACGGACGCACGATTAATTACTCCCAACTCTCCTTTCAGGGCGGGGATGATAACCCTCAACCATTTTCATACTCGACGGGAAAAATATCACGCCCGCAGGTGCCTTGCCATATAACACACACGAACGTAACAACACACAAGATCGTTATGGACAACCTGTCCCGTGCGCCGCTCTATTCGGGGCAGATCAAGTCAATAGGCCCCCGGTATTGCCCTTCCCTGGAAGACAAAGTGGTGCGGTTTTCAGAAAAAGATCACCACCAGGTATTCCTGGAACCGGAAGGGCTTGACACCTATGAGGTTTATTGCAACGGCATATCCACGAGTATGCCCCACGACGTGCAGGAGGCGATAGTCAACTCTATCGTAGGGCTGGAATCGGCGGAAATCGTGCGATACGGCTATGCCATCGAATACGACTACGTGCCGCCAACGCAACTACAACCCTCCCTGGAAGCAAAGGGTGTGGAAAACCTCTTTCACGCCGGCCAAATAAACGGAACCTCTGGCTATGAAGAGGCCGCGGCCCAGGGGATCATGGCCGGCATGAACGCGGCGCTCAAGATTCAAGGGAAAGAACCGCTCATCCTGGGGCGTTCCGAGGCGTACATCGGTGTCCTCATCGACGATCTCGTCACAAAAGGCACGCAGGAGCCCTACCGGATGTTTACCTCCCGCGCGGAATACCGGCTCCTGCTGCGCCAGGACAACGCGGACAGGCGGTTGATGAAATACGGATACCGCAACGGGCTTATTTCACACGAACAGTGGAACAAATTACAGGAAAAGGAGCGCGATATTGCCGTGATTTTGGCGTATCTGGACAAAAAACACGTCGGCCACGATTCGCTGGCAAAGATACTAAGCCGTCCCGATAGAACCTTTGACGACGTGCTTTCCCTTGATAGCGAACTCCGCCAGAGGCCGATGTCGGAAGAGGTGAGAGAGCAAGTGGAGATTGAGGTGAAGTACAAAGGCTATATAGAGCGGCAGTACACACAAATAGAAAAATTTAAAAGAATGGAAGACCTCAGAATTCCTGACTGGATTGACTATTCAACCATCGCTGAAATAAGAACGGAAGCACGCCAAAAATTAACCCAAATCCGCCCCATATCCCTGGGACAGGCATCTCGCATCTCCGGTGTATCCCCCGCAGACGTCTCAATCCTCATGATCTACCTTGCAGGGAAAAAGAAAGAATAACGGAGAACTTAATTGGTAATCTAAATCATCGTTTCATTATGTCTTTTTTTAACGTCTCGCAGGGACAACTATTTCTACGATGACGCTGGCTTGTTCTCTGAGTCCTTCGGCGCTCGATAAATAAACTTCTCATGATTTTACGATGGTACCCGCTCCATCATCACCCTATTCCCACTTATGACGTTACCCCTGCTTATCCTGGCAATCATTCCCCATGGTTACCTTTGGCTGCGATTTCCTCTGCCCTTTACCAATCTCGTCTTTATTCAATCCGGTTCCCTTTCATAAACGGCTATGGTGAGAATAGGGTGCCATTGTTATTCCCCGCGGTTATGCGCGTTTGCCGTGGTGTTTTTCTCTTTACGATACTTGAAATACTCAACAACGACAGGGATGAAGGATATAACGATGATTGCTATTACCATAAAACTGAAATTATGCTTAACAAAAGAGAGATTTCCCAGGAAATAACCCATGAATGAAAGGATGGGAACCCAGCAGCACGCGCCGATGACATTGTATGAGGCGAAGCGCAGGTAGGACATGCGTCCAACGCCCGCAATAAATGGGGCAAAGGTGCGAATTATGGGAACAAACCGGGCAATGATAATCGTCTTCCCGCCGTACTTTTCGAAGAATTTATTGGTTCTGTCGAGATATTCCGGATTAAAGAATAAGGATTTTTGTTTTTTAAATATTTTTGAGCCGATGTAGTGTCCAACCCAGTAGTTTAGCGTGTCACCGGCAATCGCGGCTATCACGAGGATGGCAACTATTACGTAAATATTTAGCGCCCCGGTGGCGGCAATAGCGCCAGCGGCAAACAACAGCGAGTCGCCCGGCAGAAAGGGCGTTGCTACGAAGCCCGTCTCGGCAAACACAATCACAAACAACAGCAGGTTCACCCACATACCATAGTCGCTGACCAGGGTAAATAGGTGTTTATCCAAATGCATGACAACATCGAAACAATATTTTACCAACTCCATTAAGTATTTCCTCTCATGAAATGTTTGTGCCTGCCAGTAAAAAAACGTTTGGAACCACAGAGCGTAAGGCATCCCATAGTTCTTCCATCGCTCGTAAACGTTCAATGGGAGACATTTTTTAAATTTCAATACTAGTCATCGTTTTCAATCCTTTCAATATTTTTGTGCTAACGAACAAGCTCAGCCACGCCGCGAACTGGCATCGGCAGGAGCAGTTTGTTGGGCGGCGCTTGATAGAGCGGCTGGACGACTTGAAATAGTTGGCGCATAGCTTGTGATTTGTATCTTAGCGGTCTCCGGTAGCAGGTGTTGATGCCAACGTCCGTCACAAGTTAAAAGAATATAACTACCGTCCTTTGCTTCTGCAACCCTGCCACGATTCTTCCCACCCCTTGTTGATAATTGCGAATCGCAGTTAGGACAAAGGTAGCGTAGGTTCTTCGGGTTGTTATCACGGTTGTTCCCGTCAATATGGTCCATGATTAGAGGTAATGCTTGCCCCAGCCAGATTAATGGATTGGTGTTAAAACAGCATTCCTTCGAATCACACCTGGGAGGAAGGCCTTTTTCCGTACGCCACGCGGCATAATGCCTGCGCACTGTAGCTCGACTTACAGGTTTGGGTCTATATCGCAACACGTCTTCTCTAGACTTATTTCGCATAGCTTTGCCTTTCACGCTCGTCATCGTAACGCCTAACGCCGCTAATCATCTGCGTGGCTTTTTGCGTCGGTTGCATTAGCCTTGTTCGGTCGTTTAATCTGCATTAAGATTCTTCAAAATCTTCTTTGCCAATAATTCTTTGATCTCGGTGTGCCGTGGAACAGCCTCAGTCGCTCCATTCCTCGGGTTAGTCCAAAGTGAATGTGAGGCTCCTTCCCGTTTTAGGTAGCAACCCATGATTCTTAACCTTCGCTCCAAGTCTCGGCGTTTCATCCAATCATAACCGTATCTTGAATAGCATCATCAGGCAACCCCCGGAGAATGTCAGCCTTCCTGTCCTCAAATATCAACTCAATAGCCAGCCGCAAACTAGTCTTGGCTTCTTCTATTGTCTCGCCCTGTCCGTTGGCGCCAGGCACCTCTGGACAGATAGCCCAGAAGCCGCCCTCGGGTGCAGTCTCTATGATTGCTGTAAATTCTGCCTTCATCATAATCTCCTATCGTTTATTATTGACCGAACATTTCTCTGTATTCTGTATAATGGTAAATGTGTCTAAAAAGCAAAAAAGTGTTTCTACAAATAGAAAACGCTACAATCGCACCCACCTGCAAACCAGTATAAAATAAGCTCCCACAGTAGTGTCGTGTCCTGCTAAGTGTCTGTCAGATAATAATATTTACAACTTTATGTTAAATCGCAAACTTTATTTTTCGAGATAGTATAATTCCAGTCCCCATGAAATTTATGTTTTGCGATAGTAATATTCTCCATTTCCTGCTCTGAAACTTTTATTCCGATTGGATATTTTCTCTGATCAATTTTGGCTCTAACTTTTAATCCCGTTTTTGTTTTGGTGCCTCCAATTAGATTTATCATAACATCATGGCTGATTAATGGACGACCTTTCCAATTCATACCAAAGTGGGCTTTGCCCACAACCCAATGGGAAAACCATACGTTATGAAATGCCT